>NZ_JBMVJC010000034.1:0-20140 GCF_049893385.1 Streptococcus sp. VTCC 12905
ACCCTAAAAAATGCTTGGACTACAAGTCGCCGAGTGAATTTCTTATGGGTGGCTAATTTCAACTTGAAATTTGGGATACTATATTTTCAACTGTATTTTCATTTATTTTTGTACTAATATCTAAGAGAAGTTTCTTTGTATATTTCCCTAAATAACAAACATAGCGCTCTTAATCACGAGCGCTATGGAAATCTATTTTGAATAATCATTTATATTTTGAATTATTTTATTACTGATCATTCATTTTATTTTTTATCTCATCGTATGAAAGTGGATGGACATCGTCCTCACCATGTTCAGTATGCTCAGGCATTTTTCCTGTTTCATAGAGTGATTTTATTTGGACACTATCAAGTGTTTCATATTTGAGCAATGCCTCAGCGATGAGTTTATGCTTTTCACGGTTTGACTGGATAATATCTGCTGCTTTGTTTCGAGCTTCATTTAATAAGTCTCTGACTTCATTATCTAATTCATAAGCAGTCTGTTCTGAAATATATTTCTGAGTCGTTTGACCACCAAACATTGAATGGTTCCCTTCATACTGCATTGGACCCATTTTTTCACTCATACCATACTCTGCAACCATTGCACGCGCCATCTGCGTTGCTTGTTCGAAGTCGTTTGACGCTCCTGTGGTCTGTGTATTGAAGATAATTTCTTCTGCTACACGTCCACCCATAAGGCCTGCCAATTGTTCTTTCATATCATCTTTTGAAAGAAGCATTTGGTCTTCCTTAGGTAGTGCAATCATGTAACCTCCTGCACGACCACGTGGGACGATAGTTACTTTATGTACCACACGAGCGTTTGATAAAACAAGACCTACAATTGTGTGTCCCGCTTCATGGTAGGCAACTATTTCACGTTCTTTAGCAGACACCTTACGATCTTTCTTAGATGGACCTGCAATGACACGATCTTCTGCTTCATCAATATCAGATGCATCAATAATCGTTTTATTTCGTCGAGCTGCGACAAGTGCCGCTTCGTTTAGAACATTCTCTAAATCAGCTCCAACAAAACCTGGTGTTTGTTGTGCTACTAATTTTAAATCAACGTCTGCTGCAAGTGGTTTATTTTTAGCATGAACCTTAAGAATAGCTTCGCGACCTTTAACATCTGGACGGCCAACCAATACTTTACGGTCAAAACGCCCTGGACGAAGCAAAGCTGGATCAAGTACATCACTACGGTTTGTTGCAGCAATAACAATAATTCCTTCGTTTCCTTCAAAACCATCCATTTCAATCAAGAGTTGGTTAAGAGTTTGTTCGCGTTCATCATTACCGCCACCCATGCCGACGCCACGTTGGCGACCAACGGCATCAATTTCATCGATGAAAATAATGGCTGGGGCTACTTTTTTAGCATCTTCAAAAAGTGAACGTACACGACTAGCACCAACACCAACAAACATTTCAACAAAATCAGAACCTGAAATAGAAAAGAATGGTACACCGGCTTCACCAGCCACAGCTTTAGCAAGTAGTGTTTTACCTGTTCCCGGAGGGCCCTCTAAAAGGACGCCGGCTGGAATACGAGCACCTAATTTCGTGAAACGTTTAGGATCTTTCAAGAATTCAACAACTTCTACCAGTTCTTGTTTTTCTTCTTCTGCACCTGCGACGTCTGAGAAACGTACTTTTATATTGCTTTGTTCAAGAGCTTTAGCTTTGTTTCGACCAAAGTTCATTGCTCCGCGTGCTCCACCGCCACCTTGGTTCATCATCATCATGATAAATACACCAAAAATAATGAGTGGAACAAGATTTAACAAGATACTAAACCATAAGCCATTTGTACTCTCTGGTTTAACTGTAACTTTAACACCATGTTCATCCGCAAGTGTTTGTAATTCTGACAAACTTGTTTCAGATGGAAGTATTAGAGCCTTAAAGTTTTTATATTTGATTGTACTAGAGACTTGGAATAATTTGATAGAAGATGCGAGTTCATCATTAGCTTCTTGTTCTTCTTTATATGTACCTGTTATTTCGATGACACTTGAATCAGGTTGATATGTAATTTCAGATACATTGTCATTTTTTAATTCCGTAATGACTTGTGAATAGCTAATTTCTTGTGTTGCAACCTGTTGATCAGCATTAAAAAATTGAAAAGCTGTAACCAAGGTCGCTATAACGAGAATAATGAGAAAAGGATTTTTTATAAATCCTTTATTTGGTTGATTGTTCATAATATTATAAGAAACCTTTTTCTATTTTGTATAAACTTCCTCTTTGAGTACACCAACATAAGGAAGGTTACGGTAATTTTCGTCATAATCTAATCCAAACCCTACTACAAATTCATTTGGAATGGTGAAACAAGTATAGTCTGGTTCTATTTCAACAACACGACCTTCAGGTTTATCTAGAAGTGTAGCAATTTTAATTGATGCAGCTTGTCGCAACGCAAAGAGTTCTTTTAATTCTTTCAGTGTGCGACCAGTATCAATGATATCTTCTACAAAAATAATATGACGCCCAGCAACACTATTGTCTAAGTCTTTGATAATTTTAACTGTCCCACTACTTTCAGTACCACCATGGTAACTTGAAACAACCATATAGTCTGTTTCAATATGGGCATCAATATGTTTGATAAGTTCTGCCATAAAAGGAATAGAACCTTTCAAAATACCAACGAGAAGTGGCTTCTTATCAGCATATTCTTTCGCAATAATTTGTCCGAGTTCTTTACTTTTTTCGAATATCTCTTCTTCTGAAACAAGAATTTTCTTTATATCTTTGTCCAACATAGTTGTTCTACTCTTTCATTTTTATATATAAGGTAGCCTTAATTATATCATTCTTTGCAAATTTACTCAAATCACTAGTCACTAGTTTTACAATTCCGTATATTTTATCCGATTGTTCGATGATAATAGCCTCTTGTCTAATTTTTTGTGGAATTTTATGGTCAATAAACCAGCGACGGATTTTTTTAGTGATACCATTTACTAGGATAGTATCTCCTGCTTGTCTTCCTCTTAATAAAATTGGTTCATCTGTTGGAAAATAAATTACCCAATCCGCATCTTTTAAGGGGTAGTTCAGAGAAAAAATATAAGAATCATATGAAAAAATACCTTCTGATTTTATCACGATTTTTTTCTGTTGGCTATACGTCTCTGGTCCTATTTTATAGATACGAAAATTCTGATAGTTTTTCTCTAGTACATAGTCATTTTTTAATATATGATAATAGTTCTTATTCGATTGTAATATATGTATCAATTGCTCGAACTGAGAACGAGAGAGTTGTAAATCAGGAAAAGTATCTAAATACTCTTCAACTAAGACGCGTTGAACCGCAGGTGTCTGTTGTTGAAAACTTACCAAGTCAGTTGTTGATATATCCTTTGTTAAGTCTCGTAATGCTTGATAGATGTAATTGGTATCATCTGCTAGATGATTGAGTGCCACATCAATTTTAGGATTTTCTTGTTTAAACTGTGGAATGTAGTTATTTCTGACTCTATTTCGAAAATATCCCAAATCTGTATTACTACTATCTTCAAAGTGAAATAAGTCTTCAAACTCGGTTTTATGGAAAGATAGTAGTGGTCGTATAAGCTCACCTGAGGCAAAGGGTTGAATAGACTTAATGGCAGATAGGTGGCGCAGTCGACTCCCTCTTATCAAACGCATCAACACCGTCTCAGCTTGATCATCAGCATGATGGGCTGTGACTAGAGCAGTGTATCCCTCTTTCTCCATAACTTCAGCAAAAAATGTATAGCGCCATTTACGTGCTGCTTCTTCTGAAAATATTCCTTCAAAGCGGGATAAATAGAAAGGTACTTCACAATCTTTTGCTAACTGTTTGAGATATTTTTCCTCAGTAACAGATTCCTCTCTTTGTCCATGGTTGACATGGGCAAGTCCAAGTTCAATTCCTAATTCTTTACTGTATTCGTACAAGAGATGAAATAGATTCATAGAATCTAAACCACCTGATACGGCCACTAATACTTTCTTGTGTTTATCAAAAAAGTGACCTTCCTGTGTCACTTTTAAAAAATTTTTTTTCATTTATTTTAATATACCATAAATATCATTTGCGATTTGAGTAATCTCATCATAGCTTGATTTATCCGTAAAGATGGATAAAACAAAAGGAGATTCTGCATATACAATTGCCACATCATGTTTCACATCATCTGCATCACCAATCTTATGAGCAACTGGAACTGGAATATCTTTTGAAATGCGTTGGTTATCAAATTGGGTAGATAATAAACTTTCTATGACATAGCCATTTTGTTCATATAAGGCTTCCATCATTTTTCCTGCAACTTGAGCTGATGTTTCACGTGAAACCATATCCCATTTACTACCTGTAACAGCAGTCGTCACTTGAAAAAAATCATCATCAAATTTATTTGCTATATAATATGAAAGTAAATTACTTGCAACATTATCTGACTCTTTAGCTGTTTTATTGATTAATTCCTCAATGGTGTAGTCTTTGTTATCGGGTATTTTTGATAAGGAACCACTACCAGAGACTTTATATGCCCCATTAAATGAGATTGATTCTGCTGTATATTTGACTGTAGTGTTCAAAGCAACTTGACCAGCATTCAGTTGCTCTTGGACATAGTATAAAATAGGGAGCTTAGCAATACTTGCAGAATAAAATATCTTGTCTTGATTGACACCTGCTTCCGTTTCAGTTGTTAAATCTTTTACATAAATTCCTATATTATTTTTTGAATAGTTGCTACTCAGTAATGCTTGAACAGCTTCCATTCTATTGTCTTTTTCTGATAAATCTTTTAGTGAAATCCAGCCTTTATCACTGATATAGGCAAAGTCTCCAATGGCAGTTGTCGCAATTTTAGAAATGGTAATTGCTTGATAGGCCCGCAAGTCTGTTTTCAATTCCTTTGCTTGATTAGAAATTGGGGAAGACAATACAGTAAATCCTTGTTTAAGCCAATAAGTTTGTTCTACAGTGGATTCGGTCACAATCGTATCATCAAAGAGTAGCTGTTTACTTGCAAGAATATAGTGAGTATTATCTAATTGATACACTAACTCTTTCCTTTCATTGATTGCTACACCTGTGATAGAAAAATCTTGATTTGGTTTTATTTGTCCACTTACCTGAGTCAAGTTTACATCAGAATAGATACTTTCAGTTTGAAAAACATTTGGATTTTGAGGGATTGTTTGAAAATACTGATCATAAACAGTTTGCGTTAATTCATATTCTTCTTGCGCTGTGAGTTCAAACGGTATTTCAGTACTATCAACCACTTGCCATCCAAATAAAATTGGTAACAACCATACGATCAGTTTTTTCTGCATATTCCCTCCTTTCCTCTCTATTCTATGCTTCCTTTTCTTCTAGCTTCAGTTCCCTATTTTTTTTCGATAATTCTTCTAATTTTTCGTCAGAATGCTGTAAAAATTGCTCCACAATTTGTAAAATAGACTCAGTCATTCGGTAACCCTGGAATATTGTAGACAAATTCCCCTTCTTTAGAGTATTGATATTTTGCTCGAACATATTTGGTAGCATAATCTTCATCTTTTAATTTGGTTACCAATTGAGATTCTTGCTTTTCAACATCGACTAATTCTTCATACCGTGTTTCTAATTCAACCAATTTCTTTTCATTTTCTTGCAACTTACCATAGCTTTGAACTAAGTTGTAAGTAGGCAATATAAACAAAAAAATGACTAAAACAAGTATGGCTCCCATAAAACGATTTTTTCGTTGTCGTTCTTCGTGAAAATGTTGATTTTTTTGGCGTTCTGACTGAATAAACGAATTATTCAGTTGGAGGATGTTAGATTTTTTCATCTGTTTCTATCCTTTTTTCACTGATTATTTCATACATTTTCAGTGCATCTTCTTTTTTTGTAGAATCTTTCATTTCAAGTACTTTAACAGTGAGTAGTTTATTGCCGAATTGGATTTCAATCTGATCATTCATTTTCAAATCTGTTGAAGATTTTGCTAAAATGCCATTGACTTTTATTCTTCCCTTATCAGCTACTTCTTTTGCAACTGTTCGACGCTTGATAATGCGAGAAACTTTTAAATATTTATCTAGTCTCATACCTTTACCTCAAGTAAATATTCTACCATTTTTTCGATCAATTGAGAAATTTATTCTGCCTTTCTAGCCTTTATTTCTTGCAACTTTTCAGCAAAACAAATCATTTCTCCTAAAATCTCATATTCTTTTTTCTGTTGAACATTAAAAATAATTTCCAACTTTCCTCTATTTTCTGTTATCTGAGCTTTTAAATTAGTGGAAGAAAGTGCTTCGAAATAATCTTGCGTTAGAAAAATTTGACCTGCCATCGGTTCAAATGTGATAATCACCTGATGTTGTCGTTTTAAAACCGTACAACAAAAGACCTGGTCCAGGTAAGATTTAAGAAGTCCAATTTCAAGTAAGTATGCAACAACATCTGGATATTCACCAAAACGGTCTATCAATTCTTCTTGTAATTCTTGATAGTTTACACGACTGTCAATGCTCTTGATGCGTTTGTAAATTTCGATTTTTTGCCGTTGGTCAGCAATGTAGTCACTTGGTAGATAAGCATCAATCTGTAGGTTAATCTCAGAGTTGCTTTTCTGACGCTGAGCCGCCTTGCCTTGTTTTTCTAAAATAGCCTGTTCTAGCAATTGTGAATATAGTTCATAGCCTACAGAATCAATAAATCCTGACTGGGCAGCACCTAAAATATTACCTGCACCACGAATAGACAAATCCTGCATAGCAATCTTGAAACCTGATCCTAGTTCTGTAAAGCCCTTGATTGCCTCCAAACGTTTTTCAGCTACTTCTGTCAAGGACTTGTCTGGACGGTACATGAGATAGGCATAGGCAATCCGACTGGAACGGCCAACACGTCCTCTAAGTTGATAAAGAGTTGACAGTCCCATGTGATCTGCATTCTCAATAAACAGTGTATTAGCATTTGGAATATCAACACCTGTTTCGATGATTGTTGTGGTCACTATAATATCATACTCACCCTCTACAAAGGCATAGAGAGTATTTTCTAATTGGATCTCTGACATTTGACCATGAACATATCCTATAGTAGCTTCTGGAACTAATTCTTTTAATTCAGATACTTTCTGTTCAATGGTGTCAACTTTATTGTAAAGATAGTAAACCTGACCTCCACGATCAATTTCTCGTAGAACTGCATCTCGAATTACAGATGGATTTGTTTCCATCACATATGTCTGAACAGGATACCGATTGGTCGGTGGAGTCTCAATTACCGATAAGTCTCTTATCCCTAGCATAGACATTTGTAGAGTACGAGGAATTGGGGTAGCAGTCAATGTTAAGACATCAATTTTCTTTTTCAATTCTTTCAACCGTTCTTTATGTTTAACACCGAACCGTTGCTCTTCATCAATGACCAGTAAACCTAAATCTGCAAAAATAACATCTTTTGATAGAAGACGATGGGTCCCAATCAGGATATCAATTTGTCCTTTTTTCAACTTCTCAAGTGTTTTTTCCTGCTCTGCCTTTGTTTTAAAACGACTCATAACATCCACATTTACAGGAAATTCTGCAAATCGTTCTTGGAAAGTCACATAATGTTGTTGGGCCAGAACAGTCGTTGGTACAAGAACAGCAACCTGTTTGCCATCATTGACAGCTTTAAAGGCAGCACGCATAGCTACTTCTGTTTTACCAAAACCAACATCTCCTACTAATAAACGATCCATTGGAGAGTCTTTTTCCATGTCCTTCTTAATTTCATCAATGGAACGAAGTTGGTCGTCGGTTTCCACATGTGTAAAGTAGTTGTCAAACTCAACCTGATTCTCATCATCTGGTGAAAAGGCAAAGCCTTTTAGTTGGCTACGCTCAGCATATAGTTTAATTAAATCATCTGCTATATCTTCTACTTGTTTTTGAACTTTTTGTTTTGTTCGCTGGAAACGACCATCATTTAATTTATTAACTTTTGGAGCTTTTCCATCAGATGCTAAGTATTTGGAGAGAAGATCTATTTGTTCGACTGGAATGGAAATTCGATCTGCATTTTGATATTGGACAGTCAGATAATCACGATGAATTCCTGAAATTTCGATGGTTTCAATTCCTAAATACTGACCAATACCGTGAACATGGTGAACTACATAGTCACCAACAGCTAGCTCACTATAGTCCTTTATGCGCTCAGCATTAGAAATATTCGTTTTTCGAACCTTACGCTTAATTTTTTTATTAAAAATCTCTTTTTCAGTAATCAAAACAAGCTTTTCATCCATCAGATGAAACCCAGCTGTAAATTGGCCAATAGTAACTTGTTGTTGACCTTCTACCAACTTATCTGATGGATAAGATGGTAGTTGGATATTATACTCTTGTAAAGATTTTTGTAAAGTATGTAAACTTGATTCAGAACTTGCTTGAATAATGACCGTATTCTTTGACTTAGCATACCGAGTCAATTCTTCCTTTAAAAGTGGAATTTGGTGGAAGAATTCTTGCATAGGGTATTGTGTAAATTGATAAAGTGCATCGAATTTTACATTTCCCAACCCCTTTTGAAAACTCGAAAAGAAGGTAGCAGGTTTATATTTTCTTAATTCTGAATACGTTGATGCAAAATACTTAAGACTTGACACGGATTTACTATTTTGTAAATCATCTGTCAATAATTCAGCAACCTCTTTTTCAAACTGTGCTTGTTTGTCAGCAATTTTATGAAAATCATCTAAAAATACAGGAGAACTCTTAGGTAGATAGTCCAATAAGGTCCATGATTTTTCATATAAAAAAGACAAGAATTTACGCAAGTCTGGATGTCTATACTCCGCTTGCATATCTGCTAATACTTCGCGTAAATAAGACTGCTGATCTTCTATACTTGAATGTTCAATGGCTATTTGAATTTTTTGTCTCGCTCGCTTAAAATCTTCCGAAGACAAAAGGATATCTGAAGCAGGAGAAATGATGACTTTATCTAGATTTTCTAAAGATTTTTGACTATCCACATCAAAAATTCGAATACCATCAATCTCGTCTCCAAAAAATTCCAAGCGATATGGTGAGTCTGCTTGCATATCAAAAATATCTAGTATATCACCACGTTGGCTAAATTCTCCCTGTGTTAAGACACGAGACACTTTCTTATAACCAATATTAACTAGTTTCTTTACAAGAGTGTCAACTTCAAATTCTTGACCTATTTCAATTTGAATCTTCGCATTTTTATAGGTTACTGGATTTGGCAATAAAACCCTACAAGCTGCCATACTGACAACAATAATACCTGACCGAGTGGTGTCAGTCAAAAAATTCAAGCTATCAATTCTTGACTGGATTCGTTCTTTTGAGGCAAATATAAACTCTGCAATCGGACTATCGTCTGTAAAGAAGTTGTAAACATTCTCACTGCCAATTATCGCTGTTAAATCTGCTACTAGCTTTTCAGCTTCATTCTGACTAGCAGTCACTATCATTATTTTCTCTGCTAGACAATCATAAGCAGTAGCCATGACTAAAGATTTACTCGTTCCAGAAAGCCCTAACAGCAATTGCCTAGTTGATTTATTCAATCCCGACTGCCATTGGTGGATTTGCTTATTCTTGTGAAGAATATCTAATATATTCATTATCCGTTAAACTTTCTCATAATTGCTTCAAAATCATCTTCTTCTAAATAAAACTTGACAGCACTGTAAAGTTTATCTAGTGCTAAATCAATTTCAATGCGATCCTCTGCATCAAATCCTGATAAGACATGATTGACAACACTCATCTTCCCTTTAGGGCGACCAATTCCAATTTTAATCCGATCGAATTCTTGTGTTCCAATATATTTAACGATAGATTTTATTCCATTATGGCCGCCAGAAGAACCTTTTTGGCGAAAACGAATTTTCCCAACAGCCATATCTAAATCATCGTATGCAACTAAAATATCTTTTTCGTTTAAACCATAGTAGGTCATCAGAGCATGGACAGCTTTTCCTGACTCATTCATAAACGTAGTTGGTTTAACTAAAAAGATTTTTTCTCCATCTATGAAAGTTGTTGCAATATCAGCTTGAAAAATCTTATCGTGGGTAAAGGTTACATTTTCACGCTTAGCAATTTTATCAATAAGCATAAAACCAACATTATGCTTGGTTTCAAAATAACGGTCTCCTGGATTCCCTAGACCAATAATCAATCGTGTCATTTATCCTCCTTATTGTCATTTAGTTTATCTTTTATTACTTCATTGAACCGTTTCCTTATTTCCAGATGAGGCTAGGCTCAAGCCCAGGACAACTTCTCAGAGTTCGTGTCAACATCTCAGCGCAGTGGTTGATTGCTCTAACAATCTGGGAGATTGTTAGAGGTAGGAAATAAAACAAACGAAGTTTGTGTCAAAATAGTCCAGTGGGGTGGATTAAAACAGTCAGGGAAGTGACTGTTTTAACCCGAGCTAAAAAAATAAAAGCGAGGCTCGTTTGGGAAACTGTTTCAGCTGGTCACTGTAAAATTAGAAGGTGACCATAGAAGCCCGAACCTACATATTTGGAAGTGATGGGGTACTCTTTTTGACCTGGTCAAGTTCTTTCCCACTCACTTTGCTGTACTCTAGTACTGCAAATAGTTCGATGCCTAGTGCTAAAAACAAACTAAACAATTAGAAATACCAAAAGGCTGGAAAATACTTCCCAACCGAATACTAGTCCTATTATTCTACGAACTCTTTTTATATCGATTCCTCTACCTAAGCACTTTGTAAATACAGCATTAGAGAATGGGAATTGTTGGCTATCAGACATTAAAACGGAACTCCATGATATCACCATCTTGAACGATATAATCTTTTCCTTCTTCACGAAGACGTCCAGCTTCCTTTACAGCCTTTTCGCTACCATACTTGATTAAATCATCGTAGGACATGGTTACTGCTCTGATAAAGCCTTTTTCAAAGTCTGAGTGAATAATACCTGCAGCTTGAGGTGCTTTAATCCCCCGTTTGAAAGTCCATGCACGTACTTCCTTCTCTCCTGCTGTAAAGTAAGTACCTAATCCAAGTAAGTGGTAGGCTGCACGGGTTAATTTGTCCACGCCAGATTCTGTTAAACCAAGAGCTTCCAAAAACTCACCCTTGTCTTCATCATCTAGTTCTGAAATTTCTTCTTCTGCACGCGCAGAAATCACCACCACTTCTGCATTTTCTGTCGCAGCAAAATCACGAATTTGTTGGACATATGCGATAGTGTCTGGATTAGCTACCTTATCCTCATCAACATTGGCTACGTAGAGTACTGGCTTAGTAGTCAAAAGGAACAACTGTTTCACAATCTCTTGTTCCTCATCAGTAAATGATACGGTACGGGCAGATTTTCCATCTTCTAAAACTGGCTTAATTTTTTCAAGAACCGTAAATTCTGCTATAGAATCCTTGTCTTTTTGAGTACGGGCCATTTTTTCAACACGCGCATAACGCTTGTTGATGCTCTCTAGGTCCGCCAAAATCAATTCTAGGTTAATGGTATCAATATCTGCGATTGGATCCACAAATGCATCTTCACGGCCTTGTTCACGCATGACATTTTCATCATCAAAAGCACGAACAACGTGAACGATGGCATCCACCTCACGGATATTGGCCAAGAATTTATTTCCAAGCCCTTCACCTTTTGAAGCACCTTTGACGATACCAGCAATATCGGTAAATTCAAAAGTAGTTGGCACTGTTTTTTTAGGGGTAATGAGTTCGGTCAATTTTTGTAACCGCTCATCAGGTACTTCCACCATACCGACGTTCGGATCAATTGTTGCGAACGGGTAGTTTGCTGCTTCCGCTCCTGCCTTTGTAATTGCATTAAATAAGGTTGATTTACCTACGTTAGGTAAACCTACGATTCCTGCTGTTAAAGCCATGTTTATTACTCTCCAATTAAAAATTCGATCATTACTATTATAGCAGAAAGTTTGAAAAAAAGCTTGCGAATCAACAAGCTCTCTATCATCCAAAAATAGATGGCAAAATATGAGGTAGAAACCAAGATAAAAATCCCAAAATAGAGAGCACTATCCACCAATAGCCAGCAATAAATTGCCAAATATCCATTTTTTGCTCTGCTGTTTGATATGCTCTTGTTGTCTTGGTATTGTTCTCAGGCTCTTTTCCTAAAACCAGATAGTCCAGACTGACATTAAAAATTTCTGCCAGCTGGACCAGTTTATCAATATCTGGCGTTGCTTCACCATTTTCCCATTTGGAAATAGCCTGACGGGAAATATAGAGTTTCTCTGCCAGTCCATCTTGGGATAGATTCTTAGCTGTGCGTAAAGCTCGAATTTGTTGGGCTAATTGAGTCATGATAGATTCCTCCTGATTTCTAAGTTTAGTATAACTTAGACATGAGTCGCTGACTAGCAATACTTTAGAAATGTTCGCAACCAACGGTTGCAAGTTGTCAACTAGCCTTCGCTTGGCAGAACTTTCTTCATTTTTTTCTCAAAATCATGCCGGCTCATCATCACTACATGGTCACAGTTGCTGCAGCGGATTTTGATATCCGCTCCTAGACGGATTACTTCCCACTTATTGGCCTTCTTTCCGGTCGATTTGATGACACAAGCATGAGGCTTTTTCATTTCAACAAAGGATCCTAATTGATACATACTTCCTCCTTAAAGATACATACTTCTTTCTTGATAGATTAAACTTACTTCGTTTGCTGTAGTAATCTCTCCATCCATCTGTAATAAAAGTTTTTCATTTGATTTAAGTACTACGTGTAAACGAGTTAGATGACGAATAGTTGGTGATAATTCATGCTTTTTCAAAACCATAGATAACAATGACTGAACTCATTGAAAAAACGAACCATTCTCAAAGTAAACAAGATCAATTTCTTTCTTTTTAGCACTTGCTGTTGACCAAATCATAATTCCACCACCAAAATAACTACTGTTGGCTATCGAAAGAAAAAAGAGATTGTCTAATGGATAGGATTTTTCATCAAGAATCACTTATATATTAATGGATTGCTTTGAAAATAGGGTTCTGATATTAAAAAATAAGTAAGTTAATTTACCTAATTTTATTTAAAATTCTTTTTAAAGCTGAATCTGTAGAACTATTGATTACTTGTGCTGCAAACCCAATATCCATGCTATTCACAACTGTTCCAAAAGAACTCTGTAAAACATATATGCTTTGTCTTTTTCCCTCTAGGATTGAGTCTATAATTGAAAATTGCGGATAATTATCCTTAATGCTTGATACGATGCTATTGGCAGTATGGCTACCTGCATTCGGATTTGCTAAGATATATAAAGTCATCTATTTCCCATCACTAGTCACATTCATTATTACAGAGTATTATTTTTTTAGTATAACATAAAAACGGCCTATTTGGCCGTTCTTGTTCATATTAGTTTGTGCGAACTGGGGTTATTAATTGAATAAAGTCTTCACCATCATTATTTGGCACCAAGGTAAATGGTCGAACTGAAGAAATGAAGCTAATTTTCACTTGTTCACTAGTTGTAGCTTTCAAAGCTTCAATCAAATAAGTTGGATTAAAGCTGATTACTAAGTCCTCACCTAATACTTCGACGGTGTCTAATTCTTCATTCACCCGTCCAACTTCTGGCGAATTTACGTGGGCAGAAACTTTGCTATTGGTAATCTCTAGTTTTACAGTACCATTTTGAGTAGCATTTGACAGTAAGCGTGCGCGTTCCATAGAGTGGCGTAAGGAAGAAGTATTAAAAACAACTGTTGTTTTATATTCTACTGGAATCAAACGATCAGTATCTGGATATGTTCCTTCTAATAGCCGAGTATAGAAGCTAATTGATTCACTTCTAAATAGAATTTGATTATTGGAGAAGAATACTTCTACTGTCTCAATATCATCTGTAAAGACAGCTGTAAATTCACGAAGGGATCGACTTGGGATTACAACATCAAAGTCATCTCCTGATGTGTCTAATTCTAGTTTACGTTGACTCATTCGGTGCGAGTCTGTTGCTACTGTTTTTAGATTCTTATGTTCTGTCAGAACAAAGTGAACACCGGTCAAAATTGGACGACTTTCCTGGGTAGAGGCCGCAAAGGCTGTTTCATTGATGGTTTGTCTAAGTGTACTTGTTTCTAATATCAGAGGTTTTGAGGTAGGAACTTCCTGTAAACGAGGATATTGCTCAGAATCTTTCCCTTTTAAAGTAATTTCAGATTTTCCACTGGTTAAAACAATTTGCTTTTGTTCAATCTCAGCGAAATCTAATACTAGATCCGGCATGCTAGAAACAACATTGATGAAGAATCCAGCTTCTAAAAGAATAGAACCTGGTGAAGAGATTAATAAACCAGCATTTTCATCCTGAGTGGAAATATAGTGTTCAATTGAAATTTGTCCATTTGAACCTGTTAAAGTAATTCCTTCACTTGTTACTGAAATTTTAACAGTTGAAAGAATTGGAATAGCATTCTTACTACTGATAGCTCTTTTAGTAACATTCAATGCTTGTAAAAAAATAGTTTTATTTATTGAAAATTGAATCATGGATTCTCCTTTATTTAGTATCTATAAGGTTAATAGTAATAGTAGGTTCTGTGAAAAGTGTGGATAACTTAAAAAACTATAGATAAATCAAGGATTTCTACTTGTTCACAAATTGTGGATAACTTGGCGGGTTTTGATAGAAGTTATCCACAACTTAGCGGATTTTATTTTTTATAGCAGTTATCTCTATTTCTAAATTATCGTCATCTAACAAGAGAGATTTTATTTTATTGTAGGCATGCATGACAGTTGTATGGTCTCTATTACCAAATTCTTTTCCTATTTTTGGAAGAGAGTTATCGGTCAATTCTCTTGCTAGATACATAGCCACCTGGCGCGCGTGAACAATATGTTGCACTCGTTTAGAGGCCTTCAATTCTTTTACACTAACACCGTAAAAATTGCTTACCTCATTTTGAATTTTTTCAATTGGTATGACTAGGTTTTGAGGACTTGTTTGTTTTCTAGAACGAATAGCCTCTGCTGCAACTTCAACGGTAATTTCAGAAAGATTTCGCATGGAGGCCAAAAGATTAATATCTTTCAATGCTCCTTCTAAATCACGAACGTTGGAATCAAATTGTCCTGCTAGATAAGAGAGTGTCTCATTGGTGAATGTATAGGGCGATTCATCACATTTATTTCGTAGAATCGCAATTCGCGTTTCGTAATCTGGCGGAGTTATTTCACTTGTTAATCCCCATTTAAAACGTGTTACCAAGCGCTCTTCAATGTTATCTAAGAAATCAGGGTTTCTGTCACTTGTCAATACAATTTGTTTATCTTTGGTGTGGAGTGCATTAAATGTATTGAAAAACTCTTCTTGCGTAGAGGCCTTATTTTTCAATGATTGAATGTCATCAATGAGTAGCAAATCTAGATTCCGATAGGTCTTCTTAAAACTATCCATATCGTTTAATTGCAGATGTTTTAAAAAGTCATTGATAAAGGTTTCTGAAGAGACATACTTAATTCGCGCGTGAGGGTTATCACTTAATACCTTATTTCCAATTGCATTCAAAATATGTGTCTTACCGAGTCCTGGGCCTCCAAAAATAAATAATGGATTGTACAAGCCTCCCAGATTGTCAGAGACAGCCAGTGCGGCTGCTTTTGCCCATTGATTATTGTCTCCTTGCACAAAGTTTTCAAATGTATATTGAGGTTTAATATCAGGATGAACAGTAGGAAGAATTTCAGCAGGTGCAGCCTCAGCTATGTTATTTTCTATTGGTTGTATTGCCCCACTCTGAGGAGTATATTGTGTAGTTTCTTCAGTAAACTGGTACAGAATCGTAATAGGTTCACCGTATACTTCAAAACTTGCAGCTACCATTAATTCTTCAAAATTCTTTTCCCAAAATTCTTTTTTGAAGTCACGATTCAGAAATATTTTGGCAGTATGATGTTGAATAGTAAGTAGTTTTGCATCAGCAACGTAAAAGTCATATACAGACGGTTTAAAATTCGATTGCACCAATTCTAAAAAACGATGCCAAAAACGTTGTTCTTGATTCATAACATCCTCCCTTCTTTTTATTATCGTCCTAATAGTTTACCATAAAAAAGAAAAGTTTTCCACAGGTGTTAAAAAAATCCACACTGTTTATAAAAGTTATCCACAATATGTGAATAAATCAAATAAACAGTCTATACGAGTGAATTTCTTAAACATTTTCTTGTGGAAAACCTTGTATATAGAATAAAAATATAAACAATGCTATTTCAGACTGTTGATAATTCTTTCAAATTCTTCGATGTTTTGAAAGTGAATAGTCAGTTGTCCCGATCCATTTTTCTTTTGTTGGATTGTTACTTTGGTTCCAAGTAGTTTTGCTAATTTCTCTTCTTCTTCTGAAATAAATTGGTTGGATTTTCTAATTGTTTTTTTCTTTTTAGAGGATAGTATTGTTTCTAACTTTCGTACGCTGATATCCTTTTCTTGGATTTTTTGAACCCATTCTGCTTGTTGTTTCTCTGATAGTGCTACTAGCTGTCTAGCATGCCCTTGTGTGATTTTTCCTGTTTCTACTGCTTGCCTCGTAGATTCGGATAAATGGAGTAAACGAAGAAGATTAGTGATATATGGTCGTGATTTTCCCATGATTTGGGCAATCTCATCATGTGTTAAGCCTTTTTCTATCAACTTTTCGTAGGAATGAGCCTCTTCAATAGGATTGAGGTCAGAGCGTTGTAAGTTTTCTATGATAGCTTGGTAGAGTAAATCATCATCAGATAGTTGCTTGATGACTGCTGGAATCTCTGTTAATCCCGCTAGTTGACTAGCTCTTAATCGTCTTTCACCAGCAAGTAACTCAAAACCAATCAGCGGTGATCTGCGAACAATAATAGGTTGAATGACGCCATTTTCTTTGATAGATTGAGCTAATTCCAATAATTTTTCTTCATCAAAATGCAATCTTGGTTGATAGGGATTGGCCTGAATGTCTTTTATTTTGAGATAGTGTAGTTCTTCCATACGGTTATTCTAACAAAAATAAATAGACTTTACAATTGTGTAAAGTCTATTTAAACATTATCTTATGACAAATCATCCGTTGAATGTGTCAACTTAATGTCAACAGTCATTTTCTTATTATTTCTATAATAGGTAACAGTTATGGTGTCGCCAATTTGATGCTTGTAAAGTTCACTTTGTAAATCACTCTTATTTTCAATAGTTTCACCATCGATTTCAATAATGACATCATATGGTTCAAATTTTCCATCAGCTGGTAAACCTGGTTGAGTAGATACAATTAGTACTCCAGATGTTAAGTCTGTATTTGCTAATCCTGCTTTTTCTAATTGACTAGTAGATAGGTCTGTTAGATTGACCATTTGTACACCAAGAGCTGGACGAGTAACTTTCCCATTTGTTTCTAATTGATTAATAATCTGTACAACATCATTTGAGGGAATTGCAAAGCCCATTCCTTCTACTGCAACTCCTGAACTAGAGGTTATTTTACTTGAGTTGATACCGATAACTTGTCCTTGAATATTGATAAGTGGTCCACCTGAGTTACCTGGGTTAATGGCTGCATCAGTCTGGATAGCATTTATTGAGACTGTTTGGCCATCTTCTGTTTGTAAAGTTACTGTACGACTGAGACTAGAAATAATCCCCTGGGTTACTGTATTTGCATAGACACTTCCTAATGGGCTACCAATTGCAATCGCAGTTTCTCCAACTTTAATTGTGTCTGAATTAGCAAATTCAGCAATAGTGGTCACTTTATCTGCAGCAATTTTGATAACAGCAATGTCTGAATAAGTATCTGCACCTACGAGTTCTCCGCTAAGCTTTTCTCCAGAAGCCAAAAGTATATCGATTTTTTCAGCACCTGAAATTACGTGGTTGTTTGTAACAATATATGCTGTATCACCATCTTTTTTATAAATAACACCTGAACCTTCTCCAGCAACAGCTAGCTCATCTGAACTTTCAATGTTACCAAAAATAGAACTGAGGCTATTCGATGATTGAGTTTGATAATTGATAACGGAGACAACAGCATCTTGAACTTTTTCCACAGCTTGAGTGGTGGAAGTATCGTTGCTATTTTGAACATTGCTTACACTGGTTGTATTTGCTTGATTTGAAGTAGAATTTCCTTGAGTCAGAGTTGATGAAGCAAAGTAATACCCACCAATTCCTCCTAAAAATCCAACAAAAAACAAAATAACAAATTTCAATAATTTTTTCATTAAAAGATTTCTCCTAGTTTCCCAATTTCGCTTTAAGATTACAATTACTTTCTTAATTATAACATAAATTTTTCAAAAATCAATCCACAAGCTGTGGATAACTTTTACTAGTATGTGAATAACTACAGATTTATAGAGAATTTTTTATAATCAACTACTGAGAATAGCCTGTGGATATGTTACAATATTTTTATGAAAATAAAATTGATAACCGTTGGTAAACTGAAAGAAAAATATTTAAAAGATGGTATAAGCGAATATGCAAAGAGGTTGGGAAGGTTTGCGAAGCTTGAATTCATAGAACTACAAGATGAAAAAACACCAGACAATGCTAGTCAGGCAGCGAATGAACAAATTCTGAAAAAAGAGTCTGATCGCATTATGTCAAAAATCTCTGATCGAGAATTTGTTATTGTATTGGCGATTGAAGGAACTCAATTCCCTTCAGAGGAATTTAGTAAAAAATTAGATACTATTACAACTAGTGGCTATTCAGATATTACATTTGTTATTGGTGGAAGTTTGGGATTAGATTCTGTTGTTAAGAACAGGGCAAATTTATTGATGAGTTTTGGAAAATTGACCCTACCACACCAATTAATGCGATTAGTATTGATAGAGCAAATTTATAGGGCTTTTATGATTCAGCAGGGAAGTCCTTACCATAAATAGTTTCATGTGAAACATGGGAGACAAAGAGTGAGGAAATATAGAGTTTTTGAAGGACTTCGTATCGCAAGTTGTTTAACTTTTATAAGTGGTTATCTAAATGCTTTTACATATTTAACTCAAGGTGGTCGCTTTGCAGGTGTTCAATCAGGAAATGTTATTCTTTTAGCTAATCAATTGGGACAAGGGAATTTTACAAATACCATCCATTTTCTAATTCCTATTTTCTTCTTTGTATGTGGGCAATTTTTTACCTATTTGGTGAAAAATTACTTTCTAAAAAGACACTATCCCTGGCATTTAGGTAGCAGTGTCATTATGTTATGTTTTGTATTAATTGCTGTTATACTGACACCGGTCATGTCTTCATTTTATACCATGGCTATCTTAGCTTTTGTAGCTTCTATACAAGTTGAAACATTTAGAACTTTAAGGGGTGTTCCATATGCAAATGTAATGATGACTGGTAATGTCAAAAATGCAGCCTTTATTTGGTTCAAAGGAATAATAGAAAAAAATAAGAAGTTGATAAAGATAGGACGAAATATATTTATAACCATAATTAGCTTTATGCTTGGGGTTATTTGTGCTACAATCTTGTCCAGAATGTTTCATGAATATGCTTTGGTTGAGGTTACACTTCCTATGATGTATGTGACTTACAAATTATGGCAAGAAAAAAATCCCACCTAATCTGATGGGATAAAATGATTCCAGCAGGATTCGAACCTGCGACCGTTCGCTTAGAAGGCGAATGCTCTATCCAGCTGAGCTATGGAACCGCTAGTAACCATTTTATTTTACATTAAAGGGTTCAGTCTGTCAAGTTGATAAAAATAGTAAAAATATATTGACAAAAGATTGGAGCTATATTATACTAAATATTGTTCTGTAGAATAAATGATATTGTTCTGTAGAATAAATGGTCCGTTGGTCAAGGGGTTAAGACACCGCCTTTTCACGGCGGTAACACGGGTTCGAATCCCGTACGGACTATTTTTTCCGCCATAGCTCAGTCGGTAGAGCGCATGACTGTTAATCATGATGTCACAGGTTCGAGCCCTGTTGGCGGAGTAAGAACGTGTAGGAAACCTTGAGAAATCAAGGTTTTTTTGTTTTCTTAAATAGAAAAACCGAGAAGTATTATTGATATACTCCCCTTATAGTGGACAGTGAAAAAATAAAAATTTTCACTAGAAACTATAAGGGGAGTTTTATTATGTC
>NZ_JBMVJC010000035.1:0-17400 GCF_049893385.1 Streptococcus sp. VTCC 12905
TATGTAAATAGAAAAAGGATCCAGAGTCGACAGGACTTTGGAGCCTTTTTCAATATACCTTGTTATTGGGCGCTTACGAAGCATAAGTATAAAAGTCTATCTATTTTTGGATAGGCTTTTTTTCAAAAAAAAAGAAGCCTTGAGCTTCTTAATCTTCAGTAATAATAGGGATTGACATTTCAATTAGGCGGTCAGTATGAATCGTTTGAATGGCAGACTTATCTATTATCCGTTCATCAACTTTCCGACGTAGAAAATAATCGAGAATTTTGTTGACTTCTGCTGGTTGGATGGCACGGTATTTATTACTAATAAGGAGCTCGTAATGTCGTGGAGCTTGTGTAAAAAGGACATCGGTGTTTCCTGCAGAATAGGTTTCTACTAGGAAGGCATCGGTATTGGCTAGTTGATTTTGCACTAATTGAGAATGACTATTCGTCGTATTGATAATCTTCATGCGAAACTTCCTCCGTCTCTTTGGCTACATTATAGCACTCTTGGGTTTATTTATCCAGTCTTTTTTGAGCTAATTCTAGCTTTTGCCATTGTTCAATTCCCCATTTGTGGCTACTACGTTTCAGTTTGTTAATAGCCTCTTCAATAGGAAACCAAGCAATATGATTAAAGTCTTCTAATGGTGCCCCAACTTGTTTGTAACTGGTAACTTGATAGATATAAGCTGGGTTGTAAAAATGAGTATCACGATGGCTGGAATAAAAATACTCATCGGCTTGACCAAAATATTGTCCAATTTCAGCGGTAAAGCCTAATTCTTCAATTAATTCTCTTTCTAGGGCTGATAGGTGATTTTCCTCTTCCTCAATCTCTCCACCTGGGAGGAACCAGGCTCCATTAGGAGCTTGAACCAATACAATTTTCTCTAATTTCTCATCAGGAATAACAGCATAGACTCCATAACGATTGGTGTAGTGTACACCATTCTTTTTTTCACCGAAAATTGCATTTGACATGGTATTCTCCTTTTAATAGGGGCTTTTTATTATTATACCATTTTAACCTAAATTTTTCTTTAAGTATTTGTTGGAATTTTTTGAATTTTATGGATTGGAGATAAAAAGAGCGGGACAACCTATCCGGATGCCTCCGCTAGCATGTTTTATTTTTCTTTTAGCGTTTGAGCTTTGATTTGGATGGTGCCATTATTGGTCATGACACCTCGTAAATCTTTCTCATTAGGATTCTCTAAATAGAAATCGGTAATGGCATCTTCAATTTGGTCTTGAATGGTCCTGCGAAGGGGACGTGCACCCATTTTAGGATCGTAACCAAGATCAACTAATTTTTCCTTTACTTTATCGGTCACTTGTAGTCGAATACCGTTTGTAGATAAGCGACGGTTGACGTCTTCCAGCATGAGACTGACAATTTGGAGCAGATTTTCTTTTGTAAGTGGTTGGAATTCAATAATTCCATCGAAGCGGTTCATGAATTCGGGAGTGAAGAAATTACCGAGTTGGTCAAGAACAGATTGTGTACGACCTTCCATAGCGGCTCCAAATCCCACGCTGGCCTCAACCTTACCTGTACCAGCATTTGAAGTCATAATGATAATGGTATCTTTGAAGCTTACTGTTCGCCCTTGTCCATCTGTCAGTCGACCGTCATCAAGAACTTGTAGGAACATGTGCATCACATCTGGATGCGCCTTTTCAACTTCATCAAGGAGAATGAGTGAGTATGGATTGCGACGGACTTTTTCTGTTAGTTGGCCAGCTTCTTCATACCCCACATATCCAGGAGGGGCACCGACTAGTTTTGCAACTGCGTGTTTTTCCATATATTCAGACATATCAAATCGAATCATGCTGTCCGCTGAACCGAAGAGCTCAATGGCTAATTGTTTTGATAATTCTGTTTTACCGACGCCAGTAGGTCCTACGAATAAGAAGGAACCAATTGGACGATTTGGTGCTCCAAGTCCTACACGATTGCGACGGATTGCTTTTGCAATCTTATCAACAGCATCGTCTTGTCCAATAACATGCGCCTTGAGATCACTAGCCAAATGTATCAATTGAGACTGTTCTTTTTCTTTCAGCTCGCCAACGGGGATATTTGTTTTTTGTTCAATGATGGCTTCAATTTCTTTTTCGGTAATGAGAGGAATATCCTCCTCACTAATCGTTGCCTTTTGCATTTCTTTATATTTAGCAATTTGGTCACGATAATAGGCAGCTTTTTCGTAATCTTCATCACGAGTTGCTTGTTCTTTACGATTTTCGGCATCAATTATCCGTTGGTCAATTTCTTTAGGATCCACGAAGTTCAAGGTTAAGTTCATTTTTGACCCAGCTTCGTCTAGCAAATCAATCGCTTTGTCAGGTAAGAATCGGTCTTGAATATAGCGGTTGGATAATACGGCCGCAGCTTCAATTGCCTCAGGGGAATATTTTACATGGTGGTAGTCTTGGTATTTATTCTGAATACCTTTTAAGATAGTGATTGTTTCTTCAACGCTTGGTTCGTCAACTTTTACAGGTTGCATCCGACGTTCAAGAGCTGCATCTTTTTCAATAATGCGGTATTCATTTAAAGTAGTAGCACCAACCAGTTGCATTTCACCACGAGCGAGGGCGGGTTTTAGAATATTGCCCGCATCCATGTTCCCATCTCCTGCAGAACCAGCTCCGACAATCTCATGAATTTCATCAATGAAGAGAATAACTTCACGTCGGTTCCGAATTTCTTCCATGAGTTTTTGCATGCGTTCTTCAAATTGACCTCGGATTCCTGTTCCTTGAACAAGGCTGACAACGTCTAATCGAATGACTTCTTTGTTTTGAAGTTTATGTGGAACGTCCCCGTCTACAATTTTTTGTGCTAGTCCTTCAACGACTGCAGTTTTACCAACACCGGGTTCACCGATAAGAACGGGGTTGTTTTTGGTGCGACGGTTCAAAATTTCAATCACCCGAGTGATTTCTTGATCGCGTCCAATAACGGGGTCAATGTCTCCACGTCGTGCAATCTCAGTAACATTAATCCCAAATTCTTCCAGCAATCCATTTGGTTGCGGGACTGTTTGGGTTCGACCAGCATTTGGTTGATTGAATCGATCACCACCGTTGCCACCGCCAGCTTGAGTAGGAGGTGTTTGATCTCGATTCTTACCAGCTGGGGTATTACCAGGGTAACCACCTAAATGATTGAAAAATTCACTAAAGGGATCCATATTGTTTGGATTAGTTAAGTCCCCTAAGCCACGTAAAACAGCATTATTTGGATCTGTTTTCATAATTTGATAACAATTATGGCAAAGGTCAACTTTTTGTTGTTTGCCATTCATATTTGCATAGAGATGAATGGTAGCATCATTTATTTTACAGTTTGTACAGAGCATTCAATTACCTCTTTTCTAATAGTAACATTACAAAAACCTGTGAAAATTAATCTCATATTTTCCTAATTGAATGTTAGAATATTGTGTATAGATTGAATCACATACAATTATGCAATCAGATGAATTTCCACGAAGTAAGGTCTTTATTGAATAGTCAATAAAGGTCAGTTCTATTTTAATTATATCAAGTTTTGGAGAAAATGCAAGAAACTGATATGCATTCTAGTATTTCTTTTTACTAAAAATTGGGGGAAGAAAATTACGTAAAAATAAGACTTTTTCACAAAATTATGGTAGAATATTTCTATATTAAGAAGAGGAGAATGAATATGGAATCACATTTGGTGAGAATTATCAATCGTCTTGAAGCCATGGCCAGTGATGGTGGTACCATGAAACGTAATTTTGAACGTGATGGTGTTGTCGTTGCAGAAGTTGCCTACAGCTATGACGAAGAAAATGGTTCAGTATTTACCCTACGTGATGTTGCTGCTCGTGAGACGTATACGTTTGACAGCATTGACTTAATTGCAATGGAAATTTACGAATTGTTGTACTAAATACAGGATAGTTAAAAGCGCCACCGGTGCTTTTTCTTTTGTGAATAATTAATCTAGGCAGTTGCATATTTATTCGAAAATGATATAATTGTAGTATACGTCTTTTGAGGAGTGGAGATATGAATTTTTCTTTTTTGCCTGATTATTGGGCTTATTTTAATTATGGTGTATTAGTTACCCTTATTATCGCTGTATTTGTTGTTGTCTTTGGTAGTATTTTGGGTGTTTTATTGGCTTTTGCACAACGGAGTAAATATAAATTACTTGTCTGGTTTGCTAATATTTATGTGTGGATTTTCCGTGGGACTCCTATGGTTGTACAGATTATGATTGGTTTTACCATGACTCATTTAGTTGCTCCAACTTTTCAGTTAGGTATTTTATCAGTCGATTTGTCTCGCCTGATTCCAGGGATGGTTATTCTATCGATGAACTCAGGGGCTTATGTATCCGAAACAGTACGTGCGGGGATTAATGCTGTTCCGAAGGGACAATTGGAAGCAGCCTACTCACTTGGTATCCGTCCTCATCAAGCTATGCGCTATGTCATCATGCCTCAAGCTATCAAGAATATCCTACCTGCCTTGGGGAATGAATTTGTAACAATTGTAAAAGATAGTTCCCTTTTATCAACAATCGGCGTTGTTGAATTGTGGAATGGAGCGACTACGGTCTCTGCGTCAACTTACATTACAACGGAGCCTTTGTTATTTGCAGCCTTCTATTATTTGATTGTGACAAGTGTGTTAACGTTGGGCATCCAATACTTTGAGAAAAAATTGAATAAGGGGGGACATTGATATGGCAGAGGTTATTATTTCTATTAAGGGTTTGCACAAATACTTCGGAGATAATGAAGTGTTAAAGGGTATTGATTTGGACATCCAACAGGGAGAAGTTGTTGTAATTATCGGTCCATCAGGTTCTGGGAAATCAACATTTCTACGGACAATGAACCTTTTAGAGGTGCCTACTAAGGGAAATGTTACATTTGAAGGTGTCGATATCACTGATAAGTCAAATGATATCTTTAAGATGCGTGAAAAAATGGGGATGGTATTTCAACAATTTAATCTCTTCCCTAATATGACAGTCTTGGAAAATATTACCTTATCACCAATTAAGACAAAGGGAATGAAGAAGGCAGATGCTGAGAAGAAAGCCATGGACCTACTGGCTAAGGTTGGGCTACCAGAGAAGGCGACTGCTTATCCACAGAGTTTATCAGGTGGGCAACAGCAACGTATTGCAATTGCTCGCGGATTGGCAATGGATCCAGATGTTTTGCTTTTTGATGAGCCTACGTCTGCCTTGGACCCTGAGATGGTCGGTGAGGTCTTATCGGTTATGCAGGATTTGGCTAAATCGGGCATGACCATGGTGATTGTAACCCACGAAATGGGTTTTGCAAGAGAAGTTGCTGATCGGGTCATCTTTATGGATGGAGGAGTAATCGTTGAAGATGGAACTCCTGAAGATGTGTTCGAACACACGAGAGAAGAACGGACGAAAGATTTCTTATCGAAAATCCTATAACGATAGATACAACAGGATAACTCCGAAAACGTTCGGAGTTTTTCTATATGTTGGATTTTCAAGGAATCGTCCATAGTCAGACGAATGGTTTTACGATATAATAGAAAAAAACTAGAGGAGATATTGAAATGACAGTCATTGATGGTAAGGCATTAGCAGCAAAAATGCAAGCAGCTTTAGCAGAGAAAACAGCTCAATTGAAGGCAGAAAAAGGATTGATTCCGGGACTTGTAGTGATTTTAGTGGGTGAAAATCCAGCAAGTCAGGTCTATGTCCGGAATAAAGAACGTTCAGCCTTAGCAGCAGGGTTTAAGAGCGAAGTAGTACGAGTACCAGATACGATTTCTGAAAAGGAGCTCTTGGCATTAATCGAACGCTATAATCAAGATTCTGAATGGCATGGTATTTTAGTCCAGTTGCCTTTACCTGTCCATATCAGTGAGGAAAAGGTTTTATTGGCAATTGATCCAGATAAGGATGTAGATGGTTTCCATCCGACTAATATGGGGAAATTCTGGTCAGGACATCCAGTTATGATTCCTTCAACACCAGCAGGGATTATGGAGATGTTCAAAGAATATCAGATCGAGCTAGAAGGAAAAACGGCTGTGGTTATCGGTCGTTCAAACATTGTTGGAAAGCCGATGGCGCAGTTACTTTTAGATGCAAATGCGACTGTCACGATTGCTCATTCTCGGACAAAAAATCTGCCAGAATTAGCTAGACAAGCTGATATTCTTGTCGTTGCCATTGGGCGTGGACATTTTGTTACCAAGGAATTTGTCAAACCAGGGGCAGTGGTGATTGATGTTGGTATGAACCGAGATGCAAATGGCAAGCTGATTGGTGATGTCCAGTATGATGAGGTAGCAGAAGTTGCAAGCTACATCACACCAGTCCCAGGAGGAGTTGGTCCAATGACCATTACCATGCTGATGGAACAGACATATGAAGCTTGCGTCAGAAGTGAAAAGTACTAGTTTCAACTTTTATGGATGAGATAAAAACAAACGAATAAATCAAAAATCCCCAATCATGCACAGATGATTGAGGATTTTTATTAGGGATTTTCTACTGAAAATGTATCTGCATGGGCAAGATCACCATAGGTGTACCCAAGGTTAAACCATTTTTTTCGTTGTTCGGAGGTTCCATGGGTGAAACTGTCTGGAACGGTGCGGCCATAGGCTTCTTGCTGTAGGGTATCATCGCCGACAGCATGAGCTGCATTCATGGCTTCGTCGATGTCCCCAGCATCTAGTATACCTTGACCATCTACATATTTAGCCCAAGCCCCAGCATAGTAATCAGCCTGCAGTTCGAGACGAACATTCAGGGCATTTCCTTCTTCATCTGATAATTGTGCTCGTTTTTGATGGTATGCCCCAAGAACTTCCAATTCATTTTGGACATGGTGTCCAACTTCGTGGGCAATGACATAGGCCATCGCGAAGTCACCAGACGCCTTGTATTTGCTAGATAATTCTTGGTAAAATGATGTATCGATATAAATTTTACGGTCAGCTGAGCAGTAAAATGGACCAGCTTGAGCAGATCCGATACCGCAGCCCGTTTGGGTCTGATCGGTATAGAAAACCATGGTAGGTGCTGAGTAGGTTAAATCATTGGCTTCAAATTCTTGGGTCCAAAAATCTTCTGTTGAGCCTAACACCTTACTCATAAATTCAGCATCGGCATCAGACACATTTGTACCTGTGGTGGTGACTTGACTGGACTGATAAGAATTCGTTCCAGTAGAAGGAGAGAGCAATCCACCTAAATTAGACATTCCACCGAATGCTAATAGTAGGATGAGGACTAGCAATTTTCCTTTCCACCCGAGACGTGAAAACAATAAGCCTAATAAGACGTTTCCTCCCGATGAACCTGACGAATAGGACGAGCCAGAACTAGATTGGCCTCGTCGGTCCTCAATATTGGAACTTTTTCGTAAATTATCTAATTTCATATATCCTCCCCAGAAACTCTCCATATCATTTCTTCTAATCTTTCATAAACTATTATATAGTAAAATACCGAAAATAACACGTGAAAGCGTTTGGAATTTATGGGTTAGGTTCTGTATAATAGTGCGAAATTTGGTATAATAGTACGATACTGACAGAAGGAGTGGGCATGGTTGAATATTTATCGGTTAGTCATCTAACGAAGTATTTGAAATTAAAATTTGACCGAGATCCGTACTTGGAGAGGGTCTACTTGACAGGTCAGGTATCTAACTTCCGCAAACGACCTTCCCATCAATATTTTTCGCTCAAGGATGATAAGGCGGTCATTCAGGCGACGATGTGGGCGGGTGTTTATAAACAGTTGGGCTTTGAACTTGAAGAGGGAATGAAAATCAACGCTGTCGGACGTGTCCAGCTTTATGAACCGAGTGGTTCTTATTCCATTGTCATTGAGAAAGCTGAGCCAGATGGTATTGGTGCTTTAGCAATAAAGTTTGAACAGCTGAAACAAGCTCTGACACAGGAAGGATTGTTCAAGCAAGAGTTTAAGCAGGAGTTGCCTCGGTTTACCAAGAAAATTGGGGTCTTTACTAGTCCGAGCGGAGCTGTTATTCAGGATATTATTACGACAGTCAGCAGGCGATTTCCTGGAGTGGAAATCATTCTCTATCCTACAAAGGTTCAAGGAGATGGTGCTGCTCAGGAGGTTGTTGCCAATATACAAAGAGCCAATGAACGGGATGATTTGGATGTTCTGATTGTTGGTCGTGGTGGTGGCTCAATTGAGGACCTCTGGGCATTCAATGAGGAAGTAGTCGTTCGGGCAATTTTTGAATCCCGTATTCCTATTATTTCTAGTGTCGGTCATGAAACCGATACAACCTTGGCAGATTTTGTAGCAGACCGCAGAGCAGCCACCCCGACAGCCGCAGCAGAATTGGCAACACCTGTGACTAAGGCAGACTTACTGGGCTATCTCAATCAGCAGGAAAATAGAGCCTATCAGGCCATGGGAAATCGATTGAAATTCTTAAGAGGTCAGCTTGAAAAAATTAGCCAGTCAGTCATGTTTCGTCAGCCTGAACGCTTGTATGATGGTTATTTACAAAAATTAGACCGCTTGACCAATCAATTGCAAATGCGTATGAAAGAAGTATATAGCCAGCAGAAACAGGCTAGTCTCTTGCTAAATCAGCGGCTATTAGGGATGCAACTTGGTCGTAAAGTAGAGAGCTTCAAAGAGAGAATCATCCAGCAGGAACGACTCTTGAAAAACAATATGACGAACATCTATAACCATAAACTGGCTAAGGCGGATAAATTGATTGAGGCCTTGACCATGCTGGATACTAGCCGTATTGTGGCCCGAGGCTATGCGATGGTTTTACAAGATGGGCGAGTCATAGATAGTGTAGAAAACGTACAAATGGGCGAGAATCTAACCATTCAAATGAAGAATGGTCAACTTGATGTGGAGGTAAAGCATGTCCAAACAGACGAAAACATTTGAAGAAAATTTAGCTGAATTAGAAGGAATCGTAACCAAATTGGAACGAGGAGATGTGGCTTTGGAAGAAGCACTTGCTGAGTTTCAAAAAGGGATGGTCCTATCGAAAGAGCTACAAAAGACGTTAGCAGAAGCTGAAAAGACCTTGGTTAAGGTCATGCAGGCGGATGGTAGTGAAGCGGAGCTTGGTTAATGGTAGCTAACAAATTGCATATCCTAGAGGAAACCATGGCTGACTTTTACCAGCCTCAAGTGGCTGAACGACTCAACCAATCGGTCCTTTACTCGCTACAAGCTGGTGGCAAACGGATTCGCCCCCTGCTCTTGTTGACTGTATTGGAGTCTTTTGGGATAGAGTTGCAGCCTGCTCATTATCAAGTGGCAGCATGCGTAGAGTTGATTCATACTGGGAGTTTAATTCATGATGACTTGCCTGCTATGGACGATGATGATTTCCGTCGTGGACGTTTGACCAATCACAAGGCTTATGATGAAGCAACTGCAATTTTAGCTGGTGATAGTCTCTTTTTAGATCCTTTTGGATTTTTGGCTCAAGTTCATTTACCTGCTGAGACAATCGTTGCTCTCGTGAGAGAGCTTTCTCAGGCATCTGGGACCTTTGGAATGGTTGCTGGCCAAGTGTTGGATATGGCTGGTGAAGGCCAGTCTCTGTCCTTGGAGCAATTACAAACCATTCATGCCAATAAAACTGGGAAATTATTGACATTTCCTTTTGTAGCAGCTGGTTTGATTGCTGGTCAGACAGATACGGTTATCCACCATTTGCAAAATGCTGGTCAGCTTGTCGGTCTAGCCTTTCAAGTCCGGGATGATATTTTGGATGTGACAGCCACTTTTGAGGAAATCGGAAAAACACCCCAAAAAGATTTATTGGCTGAGAAATCTACCTACCCTGCCCTAATGGGCTTAGAAGCCTCAAAAATTTTTCTAGAGGACACTCTGAATCAAGCAATCAGCGAGCTAGATCAAGTGGCTAAACTAGTCCCATTTTCAACAAAAGAAATCAAAGAAATCATAGAAAGTTTACGAATTAATGGCTAAGGAAAGAGTAGATGTATTAGCTTATAAACAGGGGCTTTTCGAGACGAGAGAGCAGGCCAAACGTGGTGTTATGGCTGGATTGGTCGTATCTGTCATCAATGGTGAACGTTACGATAAACCCGGTGAGAAGATTGATGAGGGAATCGAACTTAAACTAAAGGGGGAAAAACTCAAATATGTCAGCCGCGGTGGTCTCAAATTGGAGAAAGCCTTGCAGGTTTTCCAATTATCGGTTGAGGGGCAAACAACAATTGATATTGGGGCATCAACAGGTGGATTTACGGATGTTATGTTGCAGGCTGGTGCTAAGCAGGTTTATGCAGTAGATGTCGGTACCAATCAACTCGCTTGGAAATTGCGTCAGGATGAGCGCGTGATTAGTATGGAACAGTACAATTTCCGCTATGCTGAGTTGGGAGATTTCGAACTTGGTCAACCAAGTTTTGCATCCATTGACGTCAGCTTTATTTCACTGAGTCTGATTTTGCCAGCACTCCATCGTATATTAGTGGATGGTGGTCAGGTTGTAGCCTTGGTCAAACCACAATTTGAGGCAGGACGTGAGCAGATTGGGAAAAATGGCATTGTCAAGGATAAATCCGTTCACTTGAAAGTATTGGAAGATGTTACAGCAATGGCTGTCGAAAATGGCTATTCAGTGAAGGCACTTAGTTTCTCTCCAGTTCAAGGAGGTCATGGGAATATCGAATTCCTGGCTCACCTAGAGAAATCCATTCAACCAAGTACGATTGCCAAAGAGGAATTAACAAAAGTAGTTTATCAAGCACACGAGGAATTTAAAAAGGATGAATAAACGAGAACGATTAGAAGTCATTAAAGATTTGGTAGTTCGATTTCCGATTGATACACAGGAAGAAATTGTTGACCGACTTAAAGCTATGGGTGTTCATGCCACACAGGCAACGGTCTCTCGTGATATTAAGGAATTGGGCATTATTAAGGTACCTGCTAAGGATAAGGGCTATATTTACGGCTTATCAAAGGGTAGTGGGCAAAAGAATAAGACATCAAACCTATTAAAGTATGATTCCATGGGGCAGATGCTAAATTTGGTCTTGGTTCCTGGCAGTACTGCAGTTTTCAAGCGCCAAATTTTGGAGCAGTTCGAAGAATATATTTTTAGTGTCATTGCAGATGATGATAGCATTTTAATCATTCTAAAGGACAGTGATAAGATGCCTCAAATAGTTCAATCCATTAGAAGTTGGTAGACCATGTTACTAGAGGTTTCGATAAAAAATTTCGCGATTATTGAGCATGTTTCATTAAATTTTGAAACAGGGATGACCATCTTGTCTGGTGAAACTGGTGCTGGGAAGTCCATTATTATTGATGCGATGAATTTGATGCTGGGTGCGCGTGCAACGACAGATGTGATTCGACATGGAGCTCCGAAAGCTGAAATTGAAGGGTTGTTTTCGTTTGAAAATAGCAGAGCAGTGAAGCAGATTTTGACTGACCAAGGGATTGAGGTGGCAGATGAGTTGATTATTCGCCGCGAAATCCTTCAAAATGGGCGTTCCGTTAGCCGTGTAAATGGGCAAATGGTAAACCTATCTGTTTTGAAGCAAATTGGCCAACATTTAGTAGATATCCATGGTCAGCATGACCAAGAAGAACTCATGAAAGCCCAATACCATATTCAACTGCTGGATAGTTTCGGGGATGATGAGTTTTGGAACTTAAAAGAAGACTATCAAACACAATTTGAAGCCTATCGTCAACTGAGAAAGAGAGTTGCTGAGAAGCGTAAGAACGAGGAAGAGCATAAGGCTCGGATTGAAATGCTGGAGTACCAAATTGCCGAAATCGAGGCAGCTAATTTAGCGGTGGGTGAAGATAGACAACTTCAACAGGAGCGGGATAAGCTATTGAACCACAAACAGATTGCGGATACCTTGGCTAATTCCTATGCTCTTTTGGATAATGAAGAATTTTCTAGCTTAAATAATCTACGTTCGGCTATGAGCGATTTACAAAGTTTGGAAGAATTTGACCCGGAATATAAATTGCTCTCTACAAGTTTGACGGAAGCCTATTATGTTGTGGAAGATGTGGCAAAACGGTTAAGTGATATTGTTGATGCTTTGGATTTTGATGGCAATCGACTCCTACAACTGGAGAACCGTCTGGACTTGCTCAACACGATTACAAAAAAATATGGTGGAACAGTTGATGATGTTTTAGCCTATTTTGAAAAAATCACAGAAGAATACAATCTCTTGACGGGAAATACTATTTCTGATGAAGATCTTGAAAATCACGTCAAGTTATTGGAAAAAGATGTGATTTCCTTGGCCAGCCAATTAAGTTCAGCCAGACATGTTTTGGCTCAACAATTAGAGTATGTTATTCGTCAAGAATTGCAGGACCTTTATATGGATAAAGCCCAATTTCAGGTTCGCTTTACGAAAGGGAAGTTTAATAGCGAAGGAAATGAAGCTGTAGAATTTTATATTTCTACAAACCCCGGTGAAGATTTTAAACCCCTGGTTAGAGTGGCATCAGGTGGTGAGCTGTCTCGATTGATGTTGGCTATCAAATCAGCCTTTGCTCGAAAAGAAGGCAAAACCTCCATTGTTTTTGATGAGGTTGATACAGGTGTATCAGGTCGTGTGGCACAGGCTATTGCCCAAAAAATCCATAAAATTGGACAATTTGGCCAAGTGTTGGCAATTTCGCATTTACCACAAGTCATTGCTATTGCTGATTACCAATTCTACATTGAAAAAGTATCGGATGACCATTCTACCGTCTCAAGGGTTCGTTTGCTCAGTCCTGAAGAACGAATTGAAGAAATTGCGAAGATGTTGGCAGGAGATAGGGTAACTGATGCTGCGAGAGAGCAAGCTAAGCAACTACTAAATAAGTAATGGAAGGAAAAAAAATATTCGAATGTATTAGCATTTAGAGCAATTCAAATGACTATATTTTTATTTATGTTTTCATTAATATAATAGGGGCTGGATGGGATTTCCAGTCTCTTTTTTGGAGAAGGAAGTTATGGATCAGGCACAAATTGTACAAAACGTCGCAAAATATGTTGAAGAAAAAATGATAGGAGAAGGTAGTGGTCATGATTGGTGGCACATTGTTCGAGTTCGAAATATGGCTGAGCGAATAGCAGAAGCGGAAGGTGGAAATCTATTTATCTGTCAGATAGCGGCCTTAGTTCATGACTTAGCTGATGATAAATTAGTTGATGATGAGAAACACGCATTGGAAGACATTCGTCAGCTACTATCTCATCAAGGTTGTTCCGAGTCTGATATTGAAGCGATTATGGATATTATTCAAAATATGTCCTTTAAAGGTGGGCAAGCTCATCAGAGGCCCCTTAGTTTAGAAGGTAAGATTGTACAAGATGCTGACCGCTTGGATGCGATAGGTGCAATAGGAATTGCTCGGACAATGGCTTACTCTGGCAATAAAAATCGGGTGATTCATATTCCAAATTTGAAGGTGCGTGAGGATATGACGGTAGAAGAATATCGTTCCACTAATGGCTCTGCTATTACCCATTTTTATGAAAAACTACTGAAGTTAAAAGACTTGATGAATACTGAAACAGGGAAAAACCTAGCTCAAGGCCGCCATGATTTTCTGGAACTGTATTTGCAACAATTTTATCAGGAGTGGGATGGAAAACGTTAACTCGTTGATAGATTGAGAATGATATTTTGGCATTATAAAATACAAAAAGATGAATAAAAACGCTTTACAAAGATATAAAAATGTAATAAAATATATGCAAAAGATACTTGAGTCAATTTTTATCTAAAACGACATGGAGTTTCATTAGAGGAATCTCAACAAAATGGAGTTTCTTCCTCTTGAAACTGAGTGTGCAAAAGGCAATTATGCCATTAAAATAAAACAGATAGAAGGTGAGCTGGATGAAACGATTGGAACTTTTCTGTGTACTTTTGTTCGGTATTAGTTTGTTTTTACCATTTTCTAGTGCTTTAGATCTAGCGAATTATTCAGTTGTCCAAATAAATGGTTGGAAGTTTTTTGGCCAATATCCAATTGTGACAATTCTTGCAGTCATCCTATTTTTGCTTCTAACCTTTCAGCTTATCCATTCAAAAATAATCAATTCTTTGTTGACTCTCTTTCTTGGAATTCTTGTTATATATCTTTACAGTATTCCTTTGGGAGAGATTGCTCAGTTGTCAAAAGAGTTGTTACAACAATTGCCAGTTGGTTATTATGCAAGTGCTTTGTTGGTATTTGTGATGGGATCATTAACGATTCATAAAACATTTTTCCGCTAGATATCTTGTGATTTTTCATGATATGATGACTAAAAACACTCTTTATTCGAGTATTTAGTCGTCATTTTCGTTTCTCCTAGTTCATTTTTAATACAATATTTGATATAATAGAAACAGTAATTTGATGAGAAATGTAGGAAAAGATTATGTCAACAGTCAAGATTGTAACGGATTCGAGCACCACTATTGAACCGCAACTGGTGGAAGAATTAGGGATTACGGTAGTGCCATTATCTGTCTTGATAGACGGAGTTTTGTACTCAGATAGCGATTTGAAAGAAGGCGAATTTCTAAACTTGATGAGAAATTCAAAAAATTTGCCCAAGACCAGTCAGCCACCGGTTGGTTTATTTGCAGAGACATTTTCAGACTTGGCAAAAGATGGTAGTCAGATTATTGCAATTGTTTTGTCACATGCATTATCCGGTACTGTTGAAGCAGCTCGTCAAGGAGGAGTCCTTTCGGGAGTAGATGTGACAGTTGTCGACTCAACGTTTACTGACCAAGCCGCTAAGTTCCAAGTTGTTGAAGCAGCTCGTCTTGCAAAAGAGGGAGCCAGTAAAGAAGAGATTCTTGCAGCTATTGAAAGAGTGCGGACAAAAACGGAGCTCTATATTGGTGTCTCCACTCTTGAAAACTTGGTAAAAGGTGGTAGAATTGGTCGTGTTACAGGACTAATCAGTTCATTACTTAATATTCGTGTGATTATGGAAATGAAAAACCATCAGCTAGAGCCAGTTGTTAAGGGACGTGGAGCAAAAACGTTTAAAAAATGGCTCGATGAGTTTATCAATAAGATTGCGGATAAGAAAATTGCTGAAATTGGTATTTCCTATGCAGGTGGCCCAGAGTTTGCTAATGAAATGAAAGAAAAATTACAGCCCTATGTTCAAGCTCCCATTTCAGTTTTAGAAACAGGTTCTATCATTCAGACCCATACAGGGGAAGATGCTTGGGCCATTCTAGTGCACTATGAATAATCGAAAAATTATTCAGGCCCTTGTTTTCTTTTTTCTGAGTTTATTGCTTTCTATTTTCCTCGCAAATTTGGTAATTCCAAAGGCTAGTTCAAAGTTGACTGCAGAAGATAGTACAAAAGTCGAACAACCATCCCTTTACTATCTTGCCGTAGGTGATTCGTTGACAGAAGGAGTTGGTGATACAACTGGTCAGGGAGGTTTTGCTACTTTACTAGCAAACTCATTTACAAATGAGTTTGGTTATCAGGTGACCTACCGAAATTTTGGGATTTCAGGCAATACTAGTAGCCAGATTTACAAGCGAATGAAAGAGGACTCAGATTTAGCAGAAGCATTAAAAGACGCAGATGTGATGACCCTTACTGTTGGTGGCAATGATTTGCGGAAGGTTATATTAAAAAATTTTACCAATTTGGATGTCTCAACTTTTGATAAACCAGCAACAGAGTATGGTAAACGGCTTGAAAAGATTATTCGTCGTGCTCGTGAAAAGAATCCCAACCTTCCTATTTATGTTATTGGAATTTATAATCCCTTCTATTTGAATTTTCCGGAACTGACAGATATGCAATTGGTTGTGGATAAATGGAATCAAGAAACAGAATCACGAACTCGGAAATTCTCAGGGGTTTACTTTGTGCCTATCAATGATTTATTGTATAAGGGCTTAGAAGGGGAACAAGGAGTTAGTGTAAATACTTCTAAGATAGCAAATAATTTACTATATGGGGAAGACAGTTTTCACCCTAATAACACGGGATATGAAATTATAAAGCAAGCAGTAATGGAGAAAATTCGTGCCACAAAACAAGAATGGAAAAATAAATAGTTGGAAATGGCTTTTTTTAATCCTACTTGCTATGGTTTTAGGAACAAGTATTGTTGTGATCAGTCGTTTGGAGAGTAAGCGTGAGGATTTAACAAAGTTGGTTCCAACAAATAGTGAAGATGCAAAGGTTGGTCGTTTTGAGACCAATAAGGAGCAGTTAAATGCTACCATTGCTGAGTATTTGAAAGAGTATCAAACAGACACCTTTCAATATAAGGTTTACTTGACAAGCCAGTTAGCGATTTTTGAAGGTGATTATCAGCTTCTGGGGATGGATATTCCTTTGTATATCTACTTTTTTCCCAGTCGTTTAGAAGATGGTAGTATTTCTTTAGCAGTACAAGAAATTTCAGCAGGGACTCTTTCATTACCAAAAGGAGAAGTGTTAACCTATCTTCAAAAAAATTATAAACTACCGGATATTGTAAAAATAGATGCTGAAAACGCGACGATTCAGATTCAACTACCTGCTATTGAGAATAAATTTGGACTTTATGGAAAAGTGAATACGATTGATTTATACAATGACCAGATCGTTATTGATATCTATAGAAAAGTGCAAAGATGATAGAAAAAACTTGACCAAATGCCTAAAATTCGGTACTATATTAAGGTGAGTAATAACTCGAAAACAATTGGAGGACTTAGCAAATGGCTAATAAACAAGATTTGATTGCAAAAGTTGCAGAAGCAACTTCATTGACTAAAAAAGATTCAGCAGCAGCTGTTGATGCTGTATTTGGAGCAGTAGCTGACTACCTCGCAGCTGGTGAAAAAGTACAATTGATCGGTTTCGGTAACTTTGAAGTTCGTGAGCGTTCAGCACGTAAAGGTCGCAACCCACAAACTGGTAAAGAAATCGAAATCGCAGCTTCAAAAGTTCCAGCATTCAAAGCTGGTAAAGCTCTTAAGGATGCAGTAAAATAGTCTACCCTTGAAAAGCCCGTCATATCAAGCTTTATAGCTTGTTCGACGGGCTTTTTTCTTGTTTAAGGGGCAAAAAAGGGGCAAAACTTTAGTAGTTTTCCATGATATCTGCCACATTTGATTTCATTTTCTTGGTAACATGGGTATAAATTTGGATAGTTGTCTTGGCATCTGCATGCCCCACACGGTCCATAATAGCTTTTAAAGGGACATTATTCTCAGCAAGACGACTGACAAGGGTATGGCGGAAGATATGGCTAGTCAGGTTTTTCTGAATTGGCTTCTCAAGTCTCTCGTTAGCTTTCTTCAAGGCTAGATTGAAAGAGTTGGTCTGGATTGGAACACCATTCTTGGTTGTAAAGATGTAGCC
>NZ_JBMVJC010000036.1:0-16596 GCF_049893385.1 Streptococcus sp. VTCC 12905
CTTCTGACTACATGCCTGACACTTGTATGCGTGTTGAACATGGTCAATACGCTTTAATTGTGCGGGAATGAAGACCAATTCTTGTCGTTGAACAGTAGAACCAATCTCTTTCAACTGTCCATGACAGTCTGGACAGGCACAATTTTCGCCCTGCAATTTGTGATGAACAATCTCTGGAGTGAACTGACTAAAAATAGCCTGACGAACTCCTTTAGTTTTCTGGCGTTTAGTTTATAGGTAATCGTTTCTGTTTCAACTGGGTAAGTCAGCTTCTTCTTCAGGGAGACTCTCCTCCCCAAACAAGCTCAGCTGACCGGGTTGATACACTACCTTATCTGATGATTTTCCGTAGAGTTTCTGTCTCAGATACTCAACCTGTTCACGAAGGATGGTCAACTCGTTGGTAAGTTGTTCAATCGTTGAGGACTGTTGTTTAATAATTGCCAATAACTCATCCATGCGATCGAGCCTCCTTCTTTTTATCTCATTATGCACAAAGAAAAGCCATGATTTCAATAGAAATCATGGCTTTTTGAAACATTTATTTTTGGAATGATAGAAAATCCTTTCATGAGCCAGTCCACCTGCTCGGAAGTGAGGGCTTTAACCTCCTCTTCATTGTTTGGTCAGGTCAATTTTCCATTCTCAAAACGTTTATACAATAACCAAAATCCTTGTCCGTCCCAGTAAAGAGCCTTGAATCGGTCTTTTCGCCCTCCACAAAAGAGATAGACCTGGACAGAGAAGAGATCCAGGTTGAACTGACTTTTGACAAAGTAGGCGAGAGAATCAATCCCTTGTCGCATATCCGTTTTCCCGCAAACCAAGTAGAATTGACCTAAATCACTGATCCGGATTGTCATAGAACAGTACCTTAACCAAGATTGTTTCCAATACCTCTTGGCTGATAGAGTGGAAGAAAATGAGTTCTACTTTTTCGAGACGAATCTTCATCAGGATCTCATTTCTGCTTTTCTTTTCAAAACGTCGTAATTTGGTAACAGTCAATGGGACGATGGGTTGTGACATAAAAAATCCTCCAGTTTTTTTATTACAGTATACTGAAGCAGTGAATGATTGGATAGGTACCTTGTTATGGGACGCTTACAACTTGCCTTGATGAACTTACTGTTCTATCATCGGTTTCGTTTTCTAGGTTGCTGTTGATTTTCATTGAGTATCCGTTTTATATCTGAAAGCTAATTCATCAACTATAGCTCGGTTTGTCAGTATGTTCGAAATCTGAGAGGAAATTGAATAAACTATTTTTTTTAAAATAAAAAGCAAAACTTCTTGCATTGTTTCCGATAATTTGGTAGACTGTTCTAGTGCCGTAAAATTCACGGCTATAGCTTTGATGCAAGAGGTTGCGACACGCTCGGTTGCATTGCCACGCAACACGTGTTGGTTTTCTTGCGGAGCTAGCCTATTATTCTAAATAGACGAAAAGGAGAAAAGATGGCAAACAAAAAAATCCGCATCCGCTTGAAAGCGTACGAACACCGTACACTTGATACAGCAGCTGCAAAAATCGTTGAAACTGCAACACGTACAGGTGCTCAAGTAGCAGGTCCAGTTCCGCTTCCAACAGAACGTAGCCTCTACACAATCATCCGTGCGACTCACAAGTATAAAGACTCTCGTGAGCAGTTCGAAATGCGTACACACAAACGTTTGGTAGATATCATTAACCCAACTCAAAAAACAGTTGATGCATTGATGAAATTGGATCTTCCAAGTGGTGTGAACGTAGAAATTAAATTGTAATCAAGCGGTGAGGCAAAAAAGCAAGTGTTCATTTAGTAATTGAACACGGGCTAAACTCCGTGTGAAAAAGATAAAATCGCCTAGGCTCGTTGAGTCGGCGTCAGATTTTCCTATTTTCACTTTGAGTTTGATGCTCTTTTTATCTTGATTTGAGCATGAAAAACGCTCGTTAAAAACTTTTTAACTATAAAATAAGAAAAGGAATATTTTTCTCATGACAAAAGGAATCTTAGGGAAAAAAGTGGGAATGACTCAAATCTTCACTGAATCAGGTGAATTTATCCCTGTTACTGTCATCGAAGCAACTCCAAACGTTGTTCTTCAAGTGAAAACAGTTGAAACTGACGGTTATGCAGCAGTTCAAGTTGGTTTTGATGACAAACGTGAAGTATTGAGCAACAAACCTGCCAAAGGCCATGTAGCTAAAGCTAACACTGCTCCTAAGCGCTTCATTCGTGAATTCAAAAACATTGAAGGCTTGGAAGTTGGACAAGAAATTACAGTTGAAACTTTCGCAGCTGGTGATGTTGTTGATGTAACTGGTACATCTAAAGGTAAAGGTTTCCAAGGTGTTATCAAACGCCATGGTCAATCACGTGGTCCTATGGCTCACGGTTCTCGTTACCACCGTCGTCCAGGTTCTATGGGTCCTGTTGCACCTAACCGTGTATTTAAAGGTAAAAATCTTGCAGGTCGCATGGGTGGCAACCGTGTAACAATCCAAAACCTTGAAGTTGTACAAGTTGTTCCGGAAAAGAATGTTATCCTTATCAAAGGTAACGTACCAGGTGCTAAGAAATCTCTTATCACTATCAAATCAGCAGTTAAAGCTGGTAAATAATAAGGAAAGGGGAAATCAGTCGAAATGGCAAACGTAACATTATTTGACCAAACTGGTAAACAAGCTGGTGAAGTAGTTCTTAACGATGCAATCTTTGGTATCGAGCCAAACCAAGCAGTTGTATTTGATGTGATCATCAGCCAACGTGCTAGCCTTCGTCAAGGTACTCACGCAGTTAAAAACCGCTCAGCAGTTTCAGGCGGCGGACGCAAACCATGGCGTCAAAAAGGAACTGGACGTGCTCGTCAAGGTTCTATCCGTTCACCACAATGGCGTGGTGGTGGCGTAGTCTTCGGACCAACTCCACGTTCATATGCGTACAAACTTCCACAAAAAGTTCGTCGCTTGGCACTTAAATCTGTTTACTCACAGAAAGTTGCCGAAAACAAATTTGTAGCTGTTAACTCACTTGAATTCACAGCTCCAAAAACTGCTGAATTTGCAAAAGTGCTTGCAGCATTGAGCATTGATTCTAAAGTCCTTGTTATTTTTGAAGAAGGCAACGAATTCGCAGCTCTTTCTGCTCGTAACATCCCAGGAGTGAAAGTTGCAACTGCAACTACTGCAAGCGTACTTGACATCGCAAATGCAGACAAACTTCTTGTAACTCAAGCAGCTATCTCTAAAATTGAGGAGGTTCTTGCATAATGAATTTGTATGATGTTATCAAAAAACCTGTCATCACAGAAAGCTCAATGGGCCAACTCGAAGCAGGCAAGTATGTATTTGAAGTTGACACTCGTGCACACAAACTCCTGATCAAACAAGCTGTTGAAGCTGCATTTGAAGGTGTTAAAGTTGCAAATGTTAACACAATCAACGTGAAACCTAAAACAAAACGTGTAGGTCGTTATGTAGGTCGCACAAACAAAGTAAAAAAAGCAATCATCACATTGACTGCTGATTCAAAAGCGATCGAATTGTTCGCTACAGCTGACGCTGAATAATCAAAGGAGGAATTAACGTGGGTATTAAAGTTTATAAACCAACGACAAATGGCCGTCGTAACATGACTTCTTTGGACTTCGCTGAAATCACGACAAGCACTCCAGAAAAAAGCTTGCTTGTTGCATTGAAAAACAAAGCTGGTCGTAACAACAATGGTCGCATCACAGTTCGTCACCAAGGTGGCGGTCACAAACGTTTCTACCGTTTGGTAGACTTCAAACGTAACAAAGATGGCGTTGAAGCAGTTGTTAAAACAATTGAATACGATCCAAACCGCTCAGCAAACATCGCTCTTGTACACTACACAGACGGTGTGAAAGCATACATCATCGCTCCTAAAGGTCTTGAAGTTGGTCAACGCATCGTTTCAGGTCCAGAAGCGGATATCAAAGTTGGTAATGCACTTCCACTTGCAAACATCCCAGTCGGTACTGTTGTTCACAACATCGAGTTGAAACCAGGTCGCGGTGGTGAGTTAGTTCGTGCTGCTGGTGCATCTGCACAGGTTCTTGGTCAAGAAGGTAAATACGTTCTTGTTCGCCTTCAATCAGGTGAAGTTCGTATGATCCTTGGTACTTGCCGTGCTACTGTTGGTACTGTAGGTAACGAACAACATGGCCTAGTAAACCTTGGTAAAGCAGGTCGTAGCCGTTGGAAAGGTATCCGTCCAACAGTTCGCGGTTCTGTAATGAACCCTAACGATCACCCACACGGTGGTGGTGAAGGTAAAGCGCCAGTTGGTCGTAAAGCACCATCTACTCCATGGGGTAAACCAGCTCTTGGTTTGAAAACTCGTAACAAGAAAGCTAAATCAGACAAACTTATCGTTCGTCGTCGCAACCAAAAGTAATTTATACTTAGTTGCTTAGTATGCTATATCATCCGCCAACTCGGTAGCCCGCATTGCGGGCAAGCCGCTGTGGTACATATTTTAAAGGAGAAAAAACTATAATGGGACGTAGTCTTAAAAAAGGACCTTTCGTCGATGAGCATTTGATAAAAAAAGTTGAAGCTCAAGCAAATGACGAAAAGAAAAAAGTAATTAAAACTTGGTCACGTCGTTCAACGATTTTCCCAAGTTTCATCGGTTATACAATTGCAGTTTACGATGGTCGTAAACACGTACCTGTATACATTCAAGAAGACATGGTAGGTCACAAACTTGGTGAATTCGCACCAACTCGTACTTACAAAGGTCATGCTGCTGACGACAAGAAAACTCGTCGTAAATAATTTAGGAGGAAAACACAATGGCAGAAATCACTTCAGCTAAAGCAACTGCTCGCACAGTACGTGTTTCACCTCGTAAATCACGTCTTGTCTTGGATAACATCCGTGGCAAAAGTGTAGCAGACGCAATCGCAATCTTGAAATTCACACCAAACAAAGCTGCAAGCATTATCGAAGGAGTTTTAAACTCAGCAATCGCTAACGCTGAAAACAACTTTGGTTTGGAAAAAGCTAACTTGGTAGTCAGCGAAGCATTCGCAAACGAAGGACCAACGTTGAAACGTTTCCGTCCTCGTGCGAAAGGTTCAGCTTCACCAATCAACAAACGCACAGCTCACATCACTGTAGTTGTGGCAGAGAAATAAGGAGGTAAAAACGTGGGTCAAAAAGTACATCCAATTGGTATGCGTGTTGGCATCATCCGTGATTGGGATGCTAAATGGTATGCTGAAAAAGAATACGCGGATTACCTTCATGAAGATCTTGCAATCCGCAACTTTATCAAAAAAGAATTGGCTGATGCGTCAACGTCAACAATCGAAATCGAACGTGCTGTAAACAAAGTAATCGTTTCTATCCACACTGCAAAACCAGGTATGGTTATCGGTAAAGCTGGTAGCAACGTTGATGCGCTTCGTGCTCAATTGAACAAATTGACTGGTAAACAAGTACACATCAACATCATCGAAATCAAACAGCCTGATTTGGATGCACACCTTGTTGGTGAGTCAATTGCTCGTCAATTGGAACAACGTGTGGCTTTCCGTCGTGCTCAAAAACAAGCTATCCAACGCACAATGCGCGCTGGTGCAAAAGGTATCAAAACACAAGTTTCTGGTCGTTTGAACGGTGCTGATATTGCCCGTGCAGAAGGCTATTCAGAAGGAACAGTTCCTCTTCATACACTTCGTGCGGATATCGACTATGCTTGGGAAGAAGCTTTGACAACTTACGGTAAACTAGGTGTTAAAGTTTGGATTTACCGTGGAGAAGTTCTTCCAGCTCGTAAAAACACTAAAGGAGGTAAATAACAAATGTTAGTACCTAAACGTGTAAAACACCGTCGTGAATTCCGTGGAAAAATGCGCGGTGAAGCTAAAGGTGGAAAACAAGTAGACTTTGGTCAATACGGTCTTCAAGCAACAACTAGCTCATGGATTACAAACCGCCAAATCGAAGCTGCCCGTATCGCTCTGACGCGTTACATGAAACGTGGTGGTAAAGTTTGGATTAAAATCTTCCCACACAAATCATACACTGCTAAAGCTATCGGTGTACGTATGGGTTCTGGTAAAGGTGCTCCTGAAGGTTGGGTAGCTCCAGTTAAACGCGGTAAGGTTATGTTTGAAATTGCTGGCGTTTCTGAAGAAGTCGCACGCGAAGCATTCCGCCTTGCTGGTCACAAATTGCCAGTTAAAGTTAAATTCGTAAAACGTGAAGCAGAATAAGGAGAAGACATGAAACTTCAAGAAATTAAAGATTTTGTAAAAGAACTTCGTGGCCTTTCTCAAGAAGAACTTGCTAAGAAAGAAAACGAATTGAAGAAAGAACTCTTCGAACTTCGTTTTCAAGCTGCTGCTGGTCAACTTGAGCAAACTGCTCGTTTGAACGAAGTGAAGAAACAAATTGCACGTATCAAAACTGTGCAATCTGAAACTAAATAATAGATTGGGAAAGGAGAATTTCAATGGAACGCAATAATCGTAAAGTTCTTGTTGGACGCGTAGTATCTGACAAAATGGACAAAACAATCACAGTTGTAGTTGAAACTAAACGTAACCACCCAGTCTATGGTAAACGTATTAACTACTCTAAAAAGTACAAAGCTCATGATGAAAACAATGTTGCTAAAGAAGGCGATATCGTTCGTATCATGGAAACTCGCCCACTTTCAGCTACAAAACGTTTCCGTCTTGTAGAAATTGTGGAAGAGGCAGTTATCATTTAATCAACCTGAAAGGAGAAAATTGACATGATTCAAACAGAAACCCGTTTGAAAGTTGCTGACAACAGTGGCGCACGTGAAATCTTGACAATCAAAGTTCTTGGTGGTTCAGGACGTAAATTCGCGAACATCGGCGACATCATCGTTGCTTCAGTAAAACAAGCTACTCCTGGTGGTGCGGTTAAAAAAGGTGACGTTGTTAAAGCCGTTATCGTTCGTACTAAGACAGGTGCTCGTCGTGCTGATGGTTCATATATCAAATTCGATGAGAATGCTGCAGTTATCATCCGTGAAGACAAAAACCCTCGCGGAACTCGTATCTTTGGCCCAGTGGCACGCGAATTGCGTGATGGCGGTTTCATGAAAATCGTTTCATTGGCACCAGAAGTACTTTAATTTAAAATCTAACAAACTAAGTCCCCTGGTTAACTAACTAACTAACTAACCAGGGTGCCCATTAGGGCGTAAGAAATTATAGGAGAAATCAAATGTTTGTAAAAAAAGGCGACAAAGTTCGCGTAATCGCTGGTAAAGACAAAGGCGTTGAAGCAGTTGTCGTAACAGCACTTCCAAAAGTTAACAAAGTGATTGTTGAAGGTGTTAACATCGTTAAGAAACACCAAAAACCAAACAACGAAAACCCTCAAGGTGCTATCGTTGAAAAAGAAGCTCCAATCCATGTGTCAAACGTTCAAGTTCTTGACAAAAATGGTGTTGCTGGACGCGTTGGTTATAAATTTGTAGACGGCAAAAAAGTTCGTTACAATAAAAAATCAGGCGAAGTGCTTGATTAATCACGAAGGAAAGGAGAAGTATAATGGCAAATCGTTTAAAAGAAAAATATCTTAAAGAAGTAGTTCCTGCCTTGACTGAACAATTTAACTATTCTTCAGTTATGGCTGTACCAAAAGTTGATAAGATCGTTTTGAACATGGGTGTTGGTGACGCTGTTTCTAACGCTAAAAACCTTGAAAAAGCTGCTCAAGAGTTGGCTTTGATTTCAGGTCAAAAACCACTTATCACTAAAGCTAAGAAATCAATCGCCGGCTTCCGTCTTCGTGAGGGTGTTGCAATCGGTGCGAAAGTAACTCTTCGTGGCGAACGTATGTATGAATTCTTGGATAAATTGGTTTCAGTTTCACTCCCACGAGTACGTGACTTCCACGGAGTACCAACTAAGTCATTCGACGGACGTGGTAACTTCACACTTGGTGTGAAAGAGCAATTGATCTTCCCAGAAATCAACTTCGACGATGTTGATAAAACTCGCGGTTTGGATATCGTTATCGTTACAACTGCTAACACTGACGAAGAATCACGTGCATTGCTTACTGGCCTTGGTATGCCATTTGCAAAATAAGAGGGAGAGAATAAATGGCTAAAAAATCAATGATCGCTAAGAACAAACGCCCAGCTAAGTTCTCAACTCAAGCCTACACACGCTGTGAAAAATGTGGACGTCCACACTCAGTTTACCGCAAATTCAAACTTTGCCGTGTATGCTTCCGCGACTTGGCTTACCTTGGACAGATTCCGGGTGTAACGAAAGCTTCTTGGTAAAATAAGATATGAGAGCGGTTAGCAACCAGCGCAAAGATAGGAGATTTGACGATGAAGTTTCCTTCTAGGAAAATCTATCTTCTTTGCTAAGGTTGTAGCTCTAACTCAAGTGTCTAAATAAACTCGATACAAAGTTTGCTTGTCAATTTGGATTTTAGCGCTCTTTGTATCATGAATTAACTAGTAAGTGATTTAATCAAACTGCTAGTAAGAGGAGAAACAACAAATGGTTATGACTGACCCAATTGCAGATTTTTTGACACGTATTCGTAATGCTAACCAAGCAAAACACGAAGTGCTTGAAGTACCTGCATCAAACATCAAAAAAGGTATTGCTACAATCCTTAAAAACGAAGGTTTTGTAAAAAACGTTGAATTTATCGAAGATGACAAGCAAGGCATCATCCGCGTATTCTTGAAATACGGACAAAACGGTGAAAAAGTTATTACTAACTTGAAACGTGTTTCAAAACCAGGTCTTCGTGTTTACTCAAAACATGAAGATATTCCTAAAGTTCTTAACGGACTTGGTATTGCAATCATCTCAACATCAGAAGGTCTTTTGACTGACAAAGAAGCTCGTCAAAAGAACGCTGGTGGTGAGGTTCTTGCATACGTTTGGTAATTGGATGATACCAAGAGCGTAGTGACCCAAGTGAAAATAGGAAATCAAACGAAGAATGCTTACATTCAAGTTTGATTTATCTTTTTCACACAGGTCATAGCTCGGGTTAAAATCTAACAATCTGATTTAAATGTATCATAAAACCAAATAGCATGATTGCTTCTCAAGTGCAATCATGAATCCTGCTCATTCGCACACGGGCTAAAGTCTGTAAAAAAGACAATCCTTCCTCGAAGCTTAGGCTTCTGAGTTAGGGTTCCTATTTTTACTTTGACTTTTTTACGCCCTCTGTAGCATGAGCCCCCGTGAAAACTAGTCGCTTGACGGCTTGATAATTTAACAGGAGAAATAAAAAACATGTCACGTATTGGTAATAAAATTATTACATTGCCTGCTGGTGTTGAGCTTACTCAAGACAACGGTGTGGTAACTGTAAAAGGACCTAAAGGGGAATTGACTCGTGAATTCCCGGCTGCTATTGAAATCCGTGTGGAAGGTACAGAAGTAACTCTTCACCGTCCAAACGATTCAAAAGAAATGAAGACTATTCACGGTACTAGCCGTGCCAACCTCAATAACATGGTTGTTGGTGTTTCTGAAGGCTTCAAAAAAGAACTTGAAATGCGTGGTGTCGGTTATCGTGCGCAATTAGCTGGTAACAAATTGACACTTGCTGTTGGTAAATCACATCCAGATGAAGTGGTTGCACCAGAAGGTATTACATTTGAAGTTCCGACACCAACACAAATCGTCGTGTCTGGTATCAACAAAGAAGTTGTTGGTCAAACAGCAGCTTACATCCGTAGCCTTCGCGCTCCTGAGCCATACAAAGGTAAAGGTATTCGTTATGTTGGTGAATTCGTTCGCCGCAAAGAAGGTAAAACAGGTAAATAATAAGTTGCTGAGGTGGCTATGCCACCTGGCTGACTATTTCTCAAATTGTTTCGAAAGAAACAGAATCATACATTAAGAGGTGAATATTGTGATTTCAAAACCAGATAAAAACAAAATCCGCCAAAAACGCCATCGTCGCGTTCGCGGTAAAATCTCTGGAACTGCTGCTCGCCCACGTTTGAACATTTTCCGTTCTAATACAGGCATCTACGCTCAAGTGATTGATGACGTAGCGGGTGTAACGCTCGCAAGCGCTTCTACTCTTGATAAAGAAGTTTCAAAAGGTACTAAGACAGAACAAGCTGTTGTTGTAGGTAAACTCGTTGCTGAACGCGCGGTAGCTAAAGGTATTTCTGAAGTGGTCTTTGACCGCGGTGGATATCTCTATCACGGACGTGTGAAAGCTTTGGCTGAATCAGCTCGTGAAAACGGATTGAAATTCTAATAGGGAGGACACTAAGAAATGGCATTCAAAGATAACGCAGTTGAAATTGAAGAACGCGTAGTAGCCATCAACCGTGTTACAAAAGTTGTTAAAGGTGGACGTCGTCTTCGTTTCGCAGCTCTTGTGGTTGTTGGTGACCGTAACGGTCGCGTAGGTTTCGGTACTGGTAAAGCTCAAGAAGTACCAGAAGCTATCCGTAAAGCAGTTGAATCTGCTAAGAAAAACATGATTGAAGTACCAATGGTTGGTACAACAATCCCTCACGAAGTTCGTTCAGAATTTGGCGGAGCTCGTGTATTGTTGAAACCTGCTGCTGAAGGTTCTGGGGTTGCTGCCGGTGGTGCAACTCGTGCCGTAATCGAATTGGCAGGTATCGCAGATGTGACTTCTAAGTCACTTGGTTCAAACACACCAATCAACATCGTTCGTGCAACTGTTGAAGGTTTGAAACAATTGAAACGTGCTGAAGAAGTGGCTGCACTTCGTGGCATCTCAGTTTCTGATTTAGCATAAGAAAGGAGATACTAATGGCTCAAATTAAAATTACTTTGACTAAGTCTCCAATCGGTCGCAAACCAGAGCAACGTAAAACAGTTGTTGCACTTGGACTTGGTAAATTGAACTCTTCAGTTGTTAAGGAAGATAACGTAGCTATTCTTGGAATGGTTAATGCTATCTCTCACTTGGTAACTGTTGAAGAAGTTAAGTAATCATACAAATAGGCTAAGTCGCATAGAAGAATCTTTGCGGCTTCTAGTCCATTTTTACATAAGGCGAGTTTGTGAATGAAGACTCTTGTACTTCACAGGCGCTAGCATATAAAAGAGGAGAAAATAATAATGAAACTTCATGAATTACAACCTGCTACAGGTTCACGTAAAGTACGCAACCGTGTAGGTCGTGGTACATCATCAGGTAACGGTAAAACATCTGGCCGTGGTCAAAAAGGTCAAAAGGCTCGTAGCGGTGGTGGTGTTCGCCTAGGTTTTGAAGGTGGACAAACTCCATTGTTCCGTAGAATTCCAAAACGTGGCTTTACAAACATCAACGCTAAAGAATATGCAATCGTTAACCTTGATCAATTGAACGCTTTTGAAGATGGTGCAGAAGTAACACCAGTTGTACTTATCGAAACTGGAATCGTTAAAGCTGAAAAATCAGGAATTAAAATTCTTGGTAACGGTGAATTAACGAAGAAATTGACAGTTAAAGCTGCTAAATTCTCTAAATCAGCTGAAGAAGCAATCACTTCTAAAGGTGGGTCAGTAGAAGTCATCTAAGAGGTGCCAACCTATGTTTTTAAAACTTTTAAAAGACGCCGTAAAGGTTAGATTAGTACGTAACAAAATATTGTTCACTATCTTCATCCTTTTTGTCTTCCGAGTTGGAACTCACATTACAGTTCCAGGTATTAACGCCAAGAGTCTTGAAGCCCTCTCAAATGTACCGTTTTTAAATATGTTGAGCTTGGTTTCAGGAAACGCAATGCGTAATTTTTCAGTTTTTGCACTAGGGGTTAGTCCATATATCACTGCTTCGATTATTGTTCAACTTTTACAAATGGATATCCTTCCAAAATTTGTTGAATGGGGTAAGCAAGGTGAAGTGGGCCGTCGCAAACTGAATCAAGCAACGCGTTATATCTCTTTGGGATTAGCTTTTGTCCAATCTATTGGTATTACTGCAGGTTTTAATGCGCTTTCGGGTGTACAACTGACAAATATGCCTTTGAATTGGCAAATGTACCTTTTAATCGGTTCTATTTTGACAACTGGTTCAGCCATTGTAACTTGGTTGGGTGAGCAGATTACAGAAAAAGGGTATGGAAATGGTACGTCCATGATTATCTTCGCAGGGATTATATCTTCCCTACCAGGAACGTTTCACGAGATTTATATTGATCGTTTTGTCAATATTGAATCTAGTCGATTGGGAGAATCAGCTATCTTTGTAGCAATCTTGGTTGTATTAATTTTATTAGTCGTTTACTTCACGACATTTGTACAACAAGCAGAATACAAATTGCCAATCCAATATACAAAAAGAGCTCAAGGAGCACCATCTAGTTCTTACTTACCATTGAAATTAAATCCAGCAGGTGTTATTCCCGTGATTTTTGCTGGTTCAATTACAGCAGTACCTACATCTCTTATTCAATACTTTGCAAGTCAGAATCAGAGTGCAGGTTGGTTATTGACTGTTCAGGAATATTTTGATTATTCAACGGTAAAAGGAATGCTGGTATATGCCGGATTGATTATTGTTTTCACATTCTTCTATACCTTTGTTCAAGTCAATCCAGAAAAAACTGCTGAAAGCCTTCAAAAGAGCGCAGCATATATCCATGGGGTTCGACCTGGTAACGGGACTGAGCAATATCTGTCTAAGCTTCTAACAAGATTGGCAACAGTTGGTGCTTTATTCTTGAGTTTTGTTGCTTTGTTGCCGATTATTGCACAAAATCTCTTTGGACTTTCTTCAAATATTGCATTCCTAGGTACAAGTTTGATCATTGTTATCTCTACAAGTATTGAAGGAATCAAGCAATTGGAAGGCTACCTTCTTAAGAGAAAATATGTAGGTTTCTTAGAAATTACAGAATAGAATACAGGTTGACCTCGTCAACCTTCTATTTTGTTTTTAGATAAGTTTGTCAATATTGGCAAACTTATGTGAAAACAAAATAAGGAGTTTGTCATGAATCTTTTAATTATGGGTTTACCAGGTGCTGGTAAAGGAACACAAGCAGCTAAGATTGTTGAGAAATATAATGTTGCTCACATTTCAACTGGCGACATGTTTCGCGCAGCAATAGCTAATCAAACTGAAATGGGCAAATTAGCTAAGTCATATATTGACAAAGGCGAACTTGTGCCTGATGAGGTTACAAATGGTATTGTGAAAGAGCGTTTAGCTCAGAATGATATCAAAGAAAAAGGTTTCTTATTAGATGGATACCCACGAACAATTGAACAAGCATATGCGCTTGATACAAACCTAGATGAGTTAGATATTGAGCTGCAGGGAGTCATCAATATTGAAATTGATCCTTCTAAACTTGTAGAACGTCTCAGTGGACGTATCATTCATAAAGAAACTGGGGAAACGTTCCATAAAGTATTCAACCCACCTGTTGGAGACTATAAGGAAGAAGATTTTTATCAACGTGAAGATGACAAACCAGAGTCTGTTAAGCGCCGTTTAGAAGTAAACATTGCCCAAGGTCAGCCGATTATCGACCATTATCGTGCAAAAGGTTTGGTACATGATATTGAAGGCGATCAAGACATCGAACTTGTTTTCCAAGCAATTGATACTGTATTATCAAAATTGCAATAATCTAATGGATTTGGCTTGCGTTTTTCTTGCAAAGATGATAAAATAGCCTAGTCTGACTTATAATTGTTACCTCTGTTGTTCAGAGGACATCAAATCGATATTTAGAGAGGGGTTACTTTTGCATGGCAAAAGAAGATGTGATTGAAATTGAAGGCAAAGTAGTCGATACAATGCCAAATGCTATGTTTACTGTTGAGTTGGAAAACGGACACCAAGTCCTTGCAACTGTTTCTGGTAAAATCCGTAAAAACTACATTCGTATTTTGGTCGGTGACCGCGTAACTGTTGAGCTTAGTCCTTACGACTTGACACGTGGACGTATCACATACCGCTTTAAATAGTCGAAATACTTGGAGGGATTAAACATGAAAGTAAGACCATCGGTCAAACCAATTTGCGAATACTGCAAAGTTATTCGTCGTAATGGTCGTGTTATGGTAATTTGCCCAGCAAACCCTAAACACAAGCAACGTCAAGGTTAAGAAATAGAAAGGAGAAAACATGGCTCGTATTGCTGGAGTTGACATTCCAAATGACAAACGTGTAGTTATTTCATTGACTTATGTTTATGGTATCGGTCTTGCAACATCTAAAAAAATTCTTGCAGCTGCAGGCATTTCAGAAGATGTACGCGTGAAAGATTTGACATCAGATCAAGAAGATGCTATTCGTCGTGAAGTTGATGCAATCAAAGTTGAAGGTGACCTCCGTCGTGAAGTTAACTTGAACATTAAACGTTTGATGGAAATCGGTTCATACCGTGGAATCCGTCACCGTCGTGGACTTCCTGTCCGTGGACAAAACACTAAAAACAATGCTCGTACTCGTAAAGGTAAAGCCGTTGCGATTGCAGGTAAGAAAAAATAATATAGGAGGTAGAAAAATTGGCTAAACCAACACGTAAACGTCGTGTGAAAAAGAATATCGAATCCGGTATTGCACATATTCACGCTACATTTAATAACACAATTGTTATGATTACTGATGTGCATGGTAACGCTATTGCTTGGTCATCAGCTGGTGCTCTTGGTTTTAAAGGTTCACGTAAATCTACACCATTCGCAGCCCAAATGGCTTCAGAAGCAGCTGCTAAATCTGCACAAGAACACGGTCTAAAAACAGTTGAAGTTACCGTTAAAGGCCCAGGTTCAGGTCGTGAGTCTGCTATCCGCGCTCTTGCTGCCGCTGGTCTTGAAGTAACAGCAATTCGTGATGTGACTCCTGTACCACACAATGGTGCTCGTCCTCCAAAACGTCGCCGTGTATAATCATACATACCATACACAGCTTTTCGTTTAAGAGGGAGTAAGAAATGATTGAGTTTGAAAAACCAACAATAACAAAAATTGATGAAAATAAAGATTACGGCAGATTTGTAATCGAGCCATTAGAACGTGGTTACGGTACAACTCTTGGTAACTCTCTTCGTCGTGTACTTCTTGCATCACTCCCAGGTGCTGCAATTACATCAATTAAAATTGATGGTGTACTCCACGAATTCGACACAGTTCCGGGTGTCCGTGAAGATGTTATGCAAATCATTCTTAACATCAAAGGCATTGCTGTAAAATCTTATGTCGAAGACGAAAAGAAAATTGAACTTGATGTAGTAGGTCCAGCTGAAGTGACAGCAGGTGACATTCTTACAGATAGTGACATAGAAATTGTAAACCCTGACCATTATCTATTTACCATTGCTGAAGGTAAAACATTTAAAGCGATTTTGACAGTCAATTCAGGTCGTGGTTATGTCCCTGCAGAAGGTAATAAAAAAGATGACGCGCCAGTAGGTACACTTGCTGTAGATTCTATCTATACGCCAGTAAAAAAAGTCAATTATCAAGTTGAACCAGCCCGTGTTGGTAGCAACGATGGTTTTGACAAATTAACACTTGAAATCAGTACTAATGGTACTATTATTCCAGAAGATGCTCTAGGTCTTTCTGCACGTATTTTGATGGAACACCTTGGTCTATTTACAGATTTGACTGAAGTTGCAAAGTCAGCAGATGTGATGAAAGAAACAGAGACTGCATCGGATGATCGCATGCTTGATCGTACGATTGAGGAATTGGACCTTTCTGTTCGCTCATATAACTGTCTTAAACGTGCAGGTATCAACACTGTATTTGATTTGACAGAGAAGACTGAACCAGAAATGATGAAAGTGCGCAATCTTGGCCGTAAGAGTCTTGAAGAAGTCAAAGTTAAATTGGCAGATCTTGGTCTAGGATTGAAAAAAGATAAATAATATAGGAGGAAATCATGGCATACCGTAAACTAGGACGCACTAGCTCACAACGTAAAGCAATGTTGCGCGATTTGACAACTGACCTTTTGATCAACGAATCAATTGTTACAACTGAAGCTCGTGCTAAAGAAATCCGTAAAACAGTTGAAAAAATGATCACACTTGGTAAACGTGGTGACTTGCACGCTCGTCGTCAAGCTGCTGCATTTGTTCGTAATGAAATTGCATCTGAAAACTATGATGAAGCAACAGATAAGTATACTTCTACAACTGCACTTCAAAAATTGTTCTCAGAAATCGCACCTCGTTATGCTGAACGCAACGGTGGATACACTCGTATTCTAAAAACTGAACCACGTCGTGGCGATGCTGCCCCAATGGCAATTATCGAACTTGTATAAGATCATCAATTTTGTTGAGTGTTATGATGATGGAATTCCATGTGGGTTCTTAGTCTAGCTCTGGTCTACCGCCGAGCCTGTCTCGGCGGTAACACTCATCATATTGATTGGACGCTTGTTTACGAAATTATTCTAAAGTAGAATAATTTCGTAAGCAGGCGTTTTTCTTTCTAGGCTCTTTGTCAACTGTAGTGGGTAGATGAAAAGCGGCTCTTTGTCAACTGTAGTGGGTAGATGAAAAGCTAACACCTAGAGAGGACGAACTTCGTCCTATCTTTCTTTATCTCTTTCTTGTTTTTAGGAGATAAGCTGAAAAGGGCTCTCCCCAGCCCTTTTCACTGTTCAATGCA
>NZ_JBMVJC010000037.1:0-15953 GCF_049893385.1 Streptococcus sp. VTCC 12905
AATTTACAAGAAATAAACTGTAGATTAAAGATAAATTTGACGCTCTAGATGCTCTACTGGTGTTTTTAGAGGTTCCCATATGCCAGTCGTTAAGGGTATATATACCGAGATATTGTTGGCTTATCTATGCTATAATTTATTTTATTTCTGTAAATATTAATTATATTTTTGAGACTTTGATATTTATACTATATTTTTATTGTATTTTTAGATTTATATTTAAGAATGATAGGCCGACATCATTTTTCTATTCTTCTTATATTGTTTTAAGTTACGATACAATTCATAGATTTTTTCAAAGCATTCTAAATAGGTTGCTAAATTTTGATGAGATTTACACTTATTTTTTTGACAGATTTATTATGATAAGATTTATAGAATATACTATTCCATTGGTTTTGCTGATTTTGTTATTTAATTTAATCAATTTAGATTTTGAAATAGTTAAGATGAAAGCATTTAAAAATTATGTTTATGTTGGGAATTTTATATTTTCTTTTATGCTTTTGTCTATTACAATATGGACGCTTATATTACAATCTAATTTATCAGTTATCAAGATATTTGGACCTACAGTTGCATTAGCCCATTTTGTTCTATTTCTTTTTTTAGCCCAATATATGAAATCACAGCAACGAATTTACGAAGCAAATTTAGAAGTAATTCGCCGTGAAGAAGAGAATAGAAATCTTAATAAATTTGTTGATAAATTAGGTGATTTATATGAAGATTTACGAGGGATTCGCCATGATTTCGCTAGCATTATATCAAGTTTAGAGCCTGCGATTCAGGAAAAAAATATTGATGAAGTAAGCATTATCTATAAAGAAGTTCTCATTAAGATGAATAGAAATCTACAAAAGAACGAATACTCAGCATTTAATTTGAAAAATATTGAAGACTTAGCTATTCGTAATATGCTGGCTCAATCAATTCTGGAAGCAGAACAATATGATATACAATTCAATTGTTACGTGTCTGGACATATATCTCAAGTCAATGTACCAATGTTAGAGATGATTCAAATATTATCTATTATGTTGACTAATTCAATTGAATCTGCTATTATTTCAAAAAAACCTTTAATTGAAGTGGCTTTATATAGAGATAAGAGCATTGTTACAATAGTTATTAAGAATAGTCGAAATCCCATCTCTTTAGATAAGAGAACTATCTGGGAGGTAGGGGTTTCAAGTAAAGGTGAGGGGAGGGGAATTGGGTTATATAACTTGAGAAGACTGGTAAATAGGCATGATAATTTGACTCTAGAAACACAAATAGATTATGATAGTTTTACTCACATCTTGAAAATAATGTAAGCTGGAGGTATGTTATGAATATTATTGTTCTGGATGACAATATTCATCATCAGTTGCGACTAGAATCTGCTCTTTATGATGTAGCTCGGTCTTTACATATTCATATCAATATTGAATGTGCTAGAACAATACAGGCATTAAGAGAGTATATGAATCAAGAAGAAGTAAATCAGATATATTTTCTAGATTTAGAAATTGGCAACCAAAAAAATTTAGGTTTTGAGATTGCTAAAGAAATAAGAAATAATAATCCTTATGCAGTTATTATATTTGTGACTTCATATTCCGACTTGATGCCCCTAGTATTTCAATATCATCTTTCGGCATTAGATTTTATTATTAAAGATCTTAAAGAAACAGAATTTCGTAATCGGTTAAAGCAGTGTTTGGAACAAGTAATAATTTCATTTAAGAAAAAATCTGATGGGGAATTGTTAAGATATAGTTACCAGAACAGAACTGGTATCTGCATACCTTTTTCCGATATACTTTTTATTCAAACCTCAGTTAAACCGCATCGATTAATTATTTATACAGTAGATTTTATTAAAGAATTTTATGGTACTTTGAATGATATTCTAGATTTAGATAGTAAGAATTATTTTGAAAAAGTAGATCGTTCAACAATAATAAATGTGGATAATGTTACTGAGTACAGTTCGAAAACAAGAGAAGTAAAATTTTTTGAAGGAACAACATGTCTTGTATCTAGATTGAGAATTAAGGATGTAAAAACTAGATTAAGAAATAAAGGAATAATATGAAGTATATATAATTGATAATTTAAACTCTTTCTTTTTTATGTAAGTTATTTAAGTTTTAGTACAAATTAAATTTTACTAAATTTGATATATCTTTAGTTATGAACGTACGATAGACGAATGAAGAAAATATTGTTTTAAGATAACGATTTTTCATAATAAAATAATAAAAATAATATTTCTTATCACGAAATTTTGTTATAAAATAAGTGAATAAAAGAGGATGAACCTATGTATATATGTGAATTTTGTGAAAATATTTTTGAATAAAATGCATGTATCTAGAAAGTAGTTACATGTATTTTATTCATGCGTAGGGACTAGTGAGAGTCAACGTAAGTGTTGACAAATAAGGAGTTATCACGTATAATAAGAGTAAATAAAGATTATAAATTACTTGTGGGCTAGTGGATATGGTCTGCACCCGCCTGTGGGCTCCGCACTCAGTTCAAACTGTTTGTTGAGAAAAAGAATAGCAGGACTGCCTACCCTTGAGGAATAGAGAGGGCATATCTAGCGTGAGGTGAAACTCAATACGTGGAAGAGAAGGAAGCTCCTGCTTCCTTCTCTTTTTTAGGAGAAAAATAGAATGACATATACTTTGGAATGGCTCGAGACCTTTGATGGAGAAATTGATATTCTCAATGTCGATATGTCCTGTCTAGCCAATACTATTGAGAAATATGTTTCTCAGTATAAATACGTTTATCAGACAAATATGGAGGACTATCCTGAAATTATTCTTTCTGTCCCAAATTCCTCTATTCCTCATCTATTAGGATTATCAAGAGGTCATCATGTTAATTTGCCAACTAATAATGCAGGGAGTATTTTTGAAGGATTAAAGGATGATTGGACATTGGAGCGTCTAAATAAGGCGGATAATGGATGGTTTAACGAAAATAAATTCAAAATTGTTGGGACATTATTGCTTTATCAAATGTTACATGTGATGGAATGTAAATTCTATACAACGGATGGTATTTTGAATAGAAAAGTTGGCACTCGATTTAGAAGAGATAATATTTATTTTGTGGTCTTCAAATTAAGTAATGGTATTAGCTATACAGTTGAATTATCGCGTGAACAAGGGAACCAATACTTTCCAAGAAGTCTTAAAATCAACGACACCTTAATTACAAATTGTAGAGAATTAGAGTTGAAACTTGTTGACATGAAACGCTTTAAGACCGCTAAATCTAGAAAGGTTAATTGGCCGTCTTAATGTAAAAATTGATATGGTGATAATCAAGTCATCCACTTTTTGTGGGTGGCTTTTTTATTTGTCTTTTTTTGATGTGATACCAAAATCAAGTCATCTTTTTTATGATGAGGAGAGAGTGACAGATTGTTACTACTTATCAAAAGAAAAGAAGGACTTTTTATGACCAAACAATGTCATCATCACTTTTTAGTCAATCAGGAAAAAGCAGAAAAACACGTCTTCCGTAAAAGTAAGAAGTACCGTACGCTTTGTTCGGTAGCACTTGGAACAATGGTGACGGCTGTTGTCGCTTGGAGTGGCCAAGTAGCACAAGCTGACGAAGTGGTAACACCTTCGCTAGATAAAACCGTTCAGTTGACAGAAAATCCTGCGACAAATTTACCAGAAGCTCAGCCAACTCCAGTTGCTGAACAAACTGATAGTCTTGCCTCAACTGGTCAATCAGATGGGGCTATCACGGTTACGGTTCCTCATGATGTTGTGACACAGGCTGTCAATCAAGCAACTGCTGAAGGGGTTACGACCATCCAGGATAAGCCTATGGATTTGGGAAACACCACCTCTGCGAGTGATACCAGTAAGCAATTGGCTAAGGCAGAAGCAGACGCTACGAAACAAGCTGAGAACATCACTCAGGTGACCAATACCTATAAAGCGGATAAAGCTGCTTATGAACAAGATAAAACTCGTGTTGAACAAGGGAATGCCGCATTAGAGGCTAGCTATAAAGAAGCCACTCAAGCAGGAAACGCCTTGAATAGTTCAGTAGCTACAACGGTTTCAGAAGTGAAGACTCAGGCCAAGTCTGCGAATGTGACTATTACCACTCAAACCGTAACATCAGGAGATGGCTCAACTGTTTCAGGCTATCAGGATTATACCTCTGCGGTAGCTGCTATTGATAAGCAAAATAAGGACAATCTATCTGAGTATGAATCGAAGAAAAAAGCCGCAGACGCCATTGTCGCAAAGAACCTTCAGATTCAAAAGGAAAATGAAGCGGGTCTTGCTAAAGCAAAGGCTGATAATGAAGCAATTGATAAACGCAATCAAGCCGGACAAAAAGCAGTGGATGATGAAAACAAGGCAGGTCAAGCTGCTGTTGATACCTATCGGCTCTATGATTCCAGAAACGATCGCCAGCAACTCAAGCAGACCAAAATCCATGCCCACCACTTGATTCAATCATTTTCTCCTGAAGACAAGCTGACACCAGAGGAAATCAATCGCATTGGCTACGAAACCATCAAGGAATTAACAGGAGGCAACTTTCGTTTCATCGTCACGACACACACAGACAAGGACCATATCCATAATCATATCCTAATAAATGCCATTGACCTCCATTCCGACAAGAAGCTTAAATGGGACTACGCCCAGGAGAGGAATCTTCGCCTGATTTCTGACCGCTTGGCCAAGGAAGCAGGAGCAAAGATTATTCCGCCCAATCGCTATTCGCATGATCGGTTTGAAACCTACCGCAAGACCAATCACAAGTTTGAACTCAAGCAGCGGCTCTATTTTCTCCTGGAAAACAGTAAGAGCTTTGAGGACTTTATGGCCGAGGCTCCTGCTCTAAACGTGGAGATAGATTTCTCTCGCAAGCACGCCAGATTTTTCATGACCGACCGAGACATGAGGCAGGTCATTCGTGGCAATCAGTTGGATAAGCGACAGCCTTACACGGAGGACTATTTCAGAGAGCGGTTTGCGACACGAGCTATTGAGCAGCGACTGGATTTTCTCTTGCCTAGAGCCCGTGACCTCTCTCATCTTTTGGAAATGGCAGAGCAGTTAAATCTAACAATCTCTCCTAAGAAAAAACATGTGACTTTTACTTTGACTGAGGACGGTCGAACCATTTCTATCAAGAATAAAAAGGTCAGCATCAAACACCTCTACGATGTTCAGTTCTTGGAGGATTATTTTGATAAAAGAGGCATCACACCAGAACATGACTTGGTTAACCTGGTCTCAGACTTTGAAGCCTACCAAGAAGAGCAGAACCAGAATAAGCTCCCAATTGAGGAACTCTTAGCGGCCTATAAGGATTTCAAAGAAAAACGAGACCAGGTCCAGGTGTTTGAAGTTGCATTAGCGGAGCACCAGATTGACAAGTTGGTCAAGGACGGTCTCTTTGTCGGAATCAATTATGGTATCAAAAAAGACGGCTTGGTCTTTATACCAAACCGCAACTTGGATATTCATGATAATGAACAAGGCAAGTTCTACCATGTCTTTATCCGAGAGACCGCTCAGTTTTTTATCTACAATAAAGAGAACTCTGACCTCAACCGCTACATGCGAGGACGGGAGTTAATCCGCCAGCTCACTCACGACAGCAAGCATATCCCTAAACGCAGACGACCGACCAGGACCAGCCTTAAAGAGAAAATTGCAGAGATCAATCTTTTTATCGAGCTAGACCTCAACAACCAGGCCTACCAAGAAGTCAAAGACGAACTCATCAACGAAATTGCCCAGCTGGATTTGAACATTACGGATTTGCAGGATAAGGTTGCTTATCTCAATAAGGTGGCGGAAGTATTGATCAACCTTAACAATTCTGATTCAGAAAATCGAAGACTGGCACGATACGACTACGCCAAGATGAATTTGACTGTGGCAATTATACTTGAACAGGTGGAAGAAGAAATAGAAAAAAATCAAAAATCTATGACGAAATGGATAGATGATTACGAATATAAGGTTAGGAAACTTGAGGTTCTGCTTCAGACACTTAATCACTCTCTGGATTCTTCAAACCATAGAGACCGTCCAAGTAAAAATGAATTTGATCTCGAATAAAAGTTAATGATTTGTTTTCAGTTGTATCTATGACACCAAAGACTCGATAATGATTGCGATAAAGCTCCTCATAATCAATGTTACTGCCAATAAGGATAATGTTTGCCAGTTGAGAATGTCTTCTTATGTCTTCCAAAAAGAAGGTCACCTGCTCTGATGTCAAAAAGTTTGATTTTATGATAAAATAGGTGGTAGGAATATAGGATTTGTAAGGATAATAAGAGAAAGAAAGTTTGATTTTTGAATGAAGTTGACTGATGAACAAGTAATGTTGAATGACTAATGATACAAAAATACTTAGTAGGGAATGGGGAAAAATTTTGATCATACTTATCCTTTCTTTGTAGTGGTTTTGGAACTTGATTATATCATCTGTTGATGATTCAGTTAGCTTTATTTCTTGAATGTACTTCTAACTTTCCTAAATGGTAAAATCTTACCATTCAAGACGTTTGGATAACCATTTAGGATTTGACAAGAATATGATGTTGCTCTTATGGTATAGTGTTCATAGGAGGATATGCCTATGAACTTTATGATTATCAAAGTCAAGGATGAAACAAAGAAAGTACTGCTGTCAGATATTCTATATATCATATCGCATCCATCTAAACCACATTATATTCAAATTGTGACTGAGAAAGAGATTTATGATTGCTTACAAAAGCTACAAAGTATAGAGGAATTGTATCCGGAATGTTTTATTAGATGCCATCGGTCTAGTCTAGTTAACCGTTCAAAAATTAAGGTTATCAATTCTCGAGAAAAACGTATTTTTCTTGGAGAAAAAGGAGAACATTGCCTTACTTTTTCAAGACGTCGTTATCAGGACATACTGCATCAGTGGATTAACAAAGGAGGGATGTAGCATGAATATCTTTGTAATGGAAGATGATTTTATGCAACAAGCGAGAATTGAGAAGATTATTACTAAGCTGTTAGAAAAGCACAACATCGTTCCGAAAAAATTTGAAATTTCAGGAAAACCTCATCAGCTACTTCAAGCAATAGAAGAAAAAGGAGTACATCAGCTCTTCTTTTTAGATATTGAGATTAAGGAAGACGAACTAAAAGGACTTCAAGTCGCTAAACAAATTAGAGAGATTGACCCTTATGCTAGTATTGTTTTTGTGACAACACACTCCGAGTTTATGCCCTTATCTTTCAGGTACCAGGTATCTGCCTTGGACTATATTGACAAAGAGCTTGGAGTTACCGAATTTGAATCGCGAATAGAAGCAGCTTTACTTCATACTCACAATAAGGACAATAGCGCCGTATCGGATGATTCATTCTATTTTAAGTCTAAATATGCTCAAGTACAATACCCATTCAATGAAGTGTACTACATCGAGACTTCTCCCCGCCCTCATCGTGTTATTCTTTATACCAAGACAGACCGAATGGAGTTTACAGCAAGTTTGTCAGACATTTTGAAACAAGATAAACGACTTGTACAATGTCATCGTTCGTTTGCAATCAATCCGAGGAATGTTGTTAAAGTGGATAGAAATGAAAAACAGATCTACTTTCCTAATGGAGCCACCTGTTTTATTTCAAGGCAAAAGCTAGAATCAACTTTAGCTGTTATTGATAGACTGCATAGATAAAGGAGAAAGGATGTCTGTTTTAAACTATATTATTGAAGCCATTGTTTCATTGGGTTCACTCATTGTTCTCTTTTTTAGTGTTAACCGCTTAAAGTATTCTATCCGTTCAATCCTCTTGGTCATTCTGCTCAGAGTATCCGTTGCAGCCCTTTTCGCGACTTTAAGTCAGTTATTTTCAAGTCAATTCTTCTCTTATTTTGACACCCCTTTGTATGGTTTACTGTTGGCTATTGTGTTTTTGAGACCACTGTCTAAAACCTTATTGATTTTCTGTGGTTTATTTCCTTTTATTCTGGAAAATCTTTTTTATCGTATGGTCCTTTATTTTATTTTCCCCTTATTTGGTCAGACCCCAGGTATCATAGAAGACACTCCAACTTTTGTTTTCGTTAATCTCCTGTCTACATTGTCTGTTCTATTTTTCTTAGGTTGGTTAAGATATGATTTTGTCAAGTTAAGAACGGACAATCTTGCAGCTGAAGATAAACGGATCCTCTATATGACTAATTGGGTAATGCTTGCATACTATCTTTTAATGCAAACATTGACTTATTTAGAGTATGACATCGGATTGCCGACAATGGCTTATCGTCAATTTATTCTAGTGACTTATCTTGTTATCTTCATGGGAATTATCAAACAACTGGATTTACATTTGCGAGAAAAAATACAAGAGCAGTTTGATTTTCAACAAGCCCTGCAACTAAAAAACTTGGAGGACTATAGTAACCAAATTGAGGAGCTTTATCGAGAGGTTAGGGGCTTCCGGCATGATTATTCAAATTTATTAACAACCTTACGATTGGGAATTGAAGAAAATGACATGGTGCAGATAAAGGATGTTTACCAATCTGTGTTAAAGGATTCGCATAAACAGTTGCGAGCTAGTAAATATGATATTGGGCGTTTGGTCAATATTGATAATTCTGCCTTAAAAAGTTTATTGGCATCCAAATTTTTACAGGCTAATGATAATCATGTAGCCGTTAGCTTGGAGGTGCCAGAAGCGATTAAACCGCAAGGAATGGAGTTAGTGGACTTTATCACGATTGTTTCGATTCTATGTGATAATGCCATAGATGCTACCAAAGGAACCTTTGGAAAGATTACCATTGCTTTCTTATCTGTAGATAATAAGCAAATGTTTATTATTGAAAATAACACCAAGGAAGAAAAAGTTGACCTTTCAGAGCTTTATGCCTTTGGTCATAGTTCTAAAGGCGAGGGCAGAGGTATTGGTCTATATAATGTCATGAAAATTCTAGAGCGTTACCCACACGTATCACTTAACACGACTAGTGCATCTTATCTGTTTGGCCAATCTCTAGAAATTGACTTGTCATCGAAATAAAAAAGTTGGACCATGGGAGTGGGAAAGAACTCGACTAGTAAAAAAAGAGTTCGTCTTCCCGCCCCCGCACAGTTGATTAGGTCAGATTTGGAGTGTAAAACACGAACAAGTCTGCCAATCAACCACCGCGCTGAGATGTTGACACGAACCTCGAGAAGCGAAGTTGGGCTTTTGCCCAGCCTCTCGGTACAGATTTTTTGATGTTAGCCCAGTTTATGTTTATTATTGCTGTCTATGGCTTGCTTTGACTTAGGAAAATATTTCATCCAATCACTCCACCAATCTCCACCAGAGATGCGGTGGAGTTCTGACGAGGTTAGTTCTGAGAAATGCGTGAGTGATTTTGTTTGCTTGGTCATAGTAGGACCTCCTTTATTTAATCTTTAATTTATTGTACACAAAATATAGCAATTTTTGACATTCAAATCCTGAACAGTCATTTAACTTTCCTAAATGGTTAATTGTTGTTAGATAATAGCTTGTCTTTATAATAATCAAAATAAGTTTTTTTAGCAATGATACTTGTGACTCGGCCCTGGAGACCGTATTGGATGATGTCACCATGTTTGTCGGATAATTGAGCTAAGGCAGTAACTTTGAAAAGATTCCCCTCTTCAGTTTTAGTAGCAGTTTTATCGATAGACTTAATTTTTCCAATAACAGTGATGCTTTGGTTGCCAACTTTTTCTAAGCTCAGGCGTACGTCTTGTTTTTCTTTGAGTAAGGCGACATGCTCTGAAGTCACGTAGTAAGTGATGAGGAATTCTTTGGTTTGATTGATATCGGGGTAAATCTGAGCGATTTCACTACCGCTTGGAATCAAAGACTTTCCTTCAAACTCACTATTGAGATGGATTACCCCTGTTTCAGGAGCTGTAATGGTATTGTTTTCTAGTCGGACGGATGCTTGCTCTAACTGTGCTGCTAGCTCTGTGATTTGCGTTTCAAGGGTGGTCAGCTGCTGAGAGGCCGATTGTAAAAACTGTGTTCTTAGGACCTCAACCTTTGTTACAAAGCTGTTATCATAGGTTGCAACAGAGCCAGTTCCAGCTCGTTGGATGTTCAGACTAGCTATGGATGATTCTAGCCCTGAGATACTTTGGTTGATTTGAGAAAGGTATTGATCAGTTAATCCTGTCTGGGAGTCTTGTTGGGATTGGGCTAAGAAATTGTTTAAGGTGGCTTGGTGTGGATTGTCAGCTGATAAACTGGTCTGTCTATTGGTTATGGCTTGACGAAGCTCCTCGTATTCTGCTATTTGGTGATAGATTTGATTGATTTGCGTGTCAATCGCAGCAATGGTATTACCTGCTAGGGCGGCCTGGTTACTCACCTCTGCATTGGTTTTGGAAATTCCTAGTTCGATGTCCTGTGACTGGGTGATAAAGTTGTTAAAAGTATTGATATAGCCAAATTCGTCCTCCCCTGTAAAGAGGTTCGTTCCCTGTGACAGGCTTTCTTTGAGGGTTTCAAGTCCAGTTTTCTGTCTATTTAGAGTGGCTAGCTGGGTTTCAAGGGCTTGTTTTTGGGAACTCTCCATAGTTTCAGCGTATTGGATGATGAGCTCATTCTTTTTAACCAGCTTGTTATTGGCTAGATTATTGGTTGTGATAGGGTTATTGCTGGTGGATTGGATGGAAGCGATGATTGTCGTCGGAGTAATTTCACCTCTTGATGTGACGGTAACCTCCTTTTGGGCAAAAAGGGAGAAGGTTAGAAGAAAGCCGACTAATAATATCAAGGGGACAATTAAGTGTGTCGCAAAATTATGGTAGCGCCGCTGGTAAAATTCAGCACTTTTGAACAAATTAGGGTTCATGCTTAGTCTCCTTACTTGCTAAATAGATGATGGTAGAAACCTTGTTTGGTCATCAATTCGTGATGTGAACCAGTCTCAATGACCTTCCCTTGGTCAAGAACGATAACTTGGTTGGTTCGCTCAGAAATACTGAGGCGGTGTGCGACAAAGATAATGGTCTTGTCTGCCATGGCCATTAAATTATCAATGACCTTTTTCTCCGTTAGCACATCAAGGCCGCTAGTGGCTTCATCAAGAATAAGAACAGGGGCTTTAGTCAGTAGAGCCCTAGCCAAAGCAATCCGTTGCTTTTGACCACCCGATAAGCCAGCTCCTTCAGACAATTCTGTTTGATAGCCCATAGGCATCTGCTCGATATCTTGTCGAATTTCAGCGATCTCACAAGCTCTGATAATATCTTCCTGACTAATCAGTTGATTAGCCCCTAAAGTCAAGTTTTCTAAGATTGAACCACTGAAGATATAAGCTTGTTGTGGGAGGTAGTTAATGTGTTGCCGAAGCGTCTTTTTATCAATTAGTTTAAGGTCATTGTTGTTGATGGTGATTCGACCCTTGTAAGGCTCAAAGAAATTGACAATCATCTTGGCCAAGGTTGTCTTTCCTGAGCCGCTAATTCCCACTAGACTGACCTTATCGCCTTGTTTGATGGTCAGATTGATATCCGATAGGGTGTCACGTCCGAAACCGTACTTATAGGAAAGGTCTTTAAAGCGAATATCGCCAGTCAGGAACTGTGAATCTGTTAAGGTCTGACTGTTACTGAATTCAGATTCAACCAGGTAGACTTCATTCAGGCGATTGTTAGCCACCTTGGCAGACTGGAGCTTGGTTTGGAGGTTTATAATATTTTCTAAAGGATTGGTAAAATAAGATAGAAGGGTGTTGAAGGTGATCAGTTGTCCAACTGAAATGTGTCCGTTCATGACTAGTTGAGCCCCAAACCACAAGATGACGATATTTAGAATGAGCTGAGCTCCCTGTTTAAGGGTAGTTTGCAGGATAGAGTATTTACTGAGTTTGAAGGATTTGTCCAGGTAATCTACGAACTCGCTATCAATCTTCTGGTAGCGGCTTTCTTCGCTGGTCAAGGATTTGATGGTTTCAATGCCGTTGATGTCTTCGATAATGGCAGAGCTGACCATGGAATTGCTCTGCATAACATCGTTATTCATCTTCTCAAACGGCTTCATAAAAGCAAAAATAATGATGATGTAAATGGGAACTGAAATTAAGGAGAGCAGGAAGAGGTTGGTGTTTTGTACCAAAAGCACACCACCGACGATGGTCAAAATAGAGACATCAAGGAAGAGTGACAAAATGGTCGATGCCAGGGCATCAATGATTGAATTGGCATCTGTAAAGCGAGAGATAACCTCACCAGTCCGCCGCGTCGCAAAGAAGGACATGGGCAGTTCAAAGATATGACGGATATAGGAAAGAATCACATCAATACTTAGCCGCTGGCTGAGCACAGTCAAAAGGTAATCTCGTGAGAAACTCATCATCTGCTGGAGGATGTAGGTGATAATCAAGCCGATGGAGATAATCCCCAAGGTTGACTTCATTTGATTAGGAATGTATTCATCCAAAATCCCTTGCAGGTAGTAAGAACCACCAATATTGATAAGCGTCACCAAAAGGCTAGCCAAGACGATATAAAAGATAAGCGCACGTTGCCTGAAAATCAGAGGGAGAAAACTCATCAGGCCGTTCTTTTTATCCTTATGAGGTTTGTAGCTAGGCTCTGGAGCTAGAAAAATGGCTACACCAGTCCATTCAGAAGAAAATCGCTCCTTGGACATCTTTGTCACCTTGACTGTAGGGTCAGGATCACCAATGATAAGATGATCTTTTTTGGTTTGATACACTACATAGTAGTGTTGGAGCTTTCCTTCTTTATTGACGTGAACGATGAAAGGGTAAGGGACATCATTCATATCAAAAAGGCTCATATCAGCTTGGATGGCTCTTGTCTCAAAGCCTATTTCTTGGGCAGCTTTAACGATACCAAGTGCGGTTGTTCCTTCCTTGTTAGTTTTGGCTAATTCTCTCAAATGAGCTAGAGAATAGTCAGAACCGTAAAACTTGGCAATAGAAGCTAAAGCAGCTACACCACAGTCTCTGGCATCAATTTGAGGAACAAAGGTTCGTTTATAAGAGGTCATTTGTCAAATCCTTTCTTGTTAGTGACAAGACTATTATGACAAAAATTTAAAGAAAAAAACGTCTCAATCTTAAATGGTCATCGAAACGTCCTGAATGGCAAAGCACAGAAAAATCTTGGAGTTAAAAAGAACTCCTGAATGGTTCTATTATCGTCTTAAACGGTAAAATTTTACTGTTTAGGACGTTTCGATGACTGTTCAGGAAATGGGAGAAATATTTTTTGAGGAAATGCTATACTAGACTTGTCAAGGTTGCAACTGGAAAAATAAAAATATTATAGGGCACCTCTAAAAACTCCTCAAAAAACCTATAAAATGAGATAATAGAAATACAAGTATAAAACTCGATAAACGAGGTTAAACACGATGCATTTATTTACTGATGATGAAAAAATCTTGTCAAAACTCACTGAAAAAGGTAATCCATTGGAACGTCTAGACGCTGTCATGGATTGGCAACTCTTTCTCCCCTTGTTATCAGAATTGTTTTCTCGCATGAATAAAGTTATTGGTCGTGGAGGTCGTCCTCACCTTGATTACCTCATGATGTTCAAAGTCCTTTTACTTCAACGGTTACATAACTTGTCTGACGATGCTATGGAATATCAATTGCTTGATCGCTTATCCTTTCGTCGTTTCGTTGGTTGCCACGAAGATAATGTCCCAGATTCAAAAACTATCTGGCTTTATCGAGATCGCTTGACTCAATCAGGTCGCGAAAAGGAATTATTCGACTTGTTCTATACTCAACTCTCGGACGAAGGTTTGATTGCCTACACAGGTCAAATAGTTGATGCTTCATTTGTGGAATGTCCTAAGCAACGCAATTCCCGTGAGGAAAATGAGAAAATCAAAGCGCATGAAACTGTAGAAGGTTGGAACAAAGCCAAACGATGCCAAAAAGATATCGATGGGAGCTGGACTCAAAAAGGGGGTGTTCGTTACTTTGGCTATAAAAATCACGTCTGTGTTGATAGAAAATCAAAGCTAATCAAAGATTATGGCGTCACAACAGCTAGTATACATGACTCCAATGTTCTAGCTTCTCTTTGTGATGCCAACGAACCTGTATTTGATGATAGTGCCTATGTGGGGAAAAGTGTTCCTGACAACTGCCAACACCATACCGTCCGTCGTGCTTTCCGAAATAAACCATTGACCGATACAGACAAGAACATTAACCGTCATATTGCCAAAGTCCGTTGTCGAGTTGAGCATGTTTTTGGTTTTATTGAAAATAGCATGAAGGGAAGTACCTTTAGAGGGATTGGAATAGATAGGGCAAAGACAAATGTGACCTTAACCAACCTCCTCTATAACATCTTTCGATTTGAACAGATTAAACGACTAGGGTTGAAATCATGGGCTTAGTGCGCCCAAAATTTGGGAAATAGCCTTGAGTAAGACTCACAAACAAAAATTTACAAGAAATAAACTGTAGATTAAAGATAAATTTGACGCTCTAGATGCTCTACTGGTGTTTTTAGAGGTTCCCTATATAAGGAGGTATTCGTTATGAATACAAAATCAATGGAACAATTTAAACAAATGGACGTGGAAATGCTTGCGAGTGTTGATGGTGGAAAAAATAATTGGCAAAATAATGTGTTAGAAGGTGTTGGTGCGGCTACTGCTGGGTGGGGGCTAGGGACTACTATCTGTACTGTTACTGGTGTAGGGGCACCGCTAGCACCAGCCTGTGGCTATATAGGAGCTAAATTTGGTGTGGCTCTATGGGCAGGTGTAACTGGTGCAACTGGTGGATTTTAAAGGAGAATGAAGTTATGTCAAATTATAAAATACTTGATGAAGGTATCCTTCAAAAAATCGAAGGTGGGAACCCTGCAGGCGCTGCCGTAGTTGCAGGAATGGGATGTGCAGCAACTGGGATTAAATATGGTTCCAAATTGGGAGTTTGGGGCGCTGCTATCGGAGGTGTCGGAGGTGCAGTAGTATGCGGCTATTTAGCCTATACTGCTGTTGGATAACCATGAAGTTACTATTTTTTATTACAGTCATTTTTGTACAATTGTACAGTGTATATACAGATTGGAAAAGTAAACACCTAATAGAAAAATCGATAGACTTGTCAGTTATCAACGTGTTTATCATTTTATTTCTTATTTATAAAAAGTTAGTATTTATCTGGATAGTATATTTACTTATTGTTATTAATTTCTTTTTAAGAATAAATGAAAAAAGGAATTGATATCCTAGCTTTATAGCAAATAACTGGTAGCGGTAGTCTAATCAATGTCATCAAGGGGAATGGGTTAATTTTGATCTCCAACCAGTCCCAGTCTAGCCGCTGAGTGTTATCCTATAACAATTCTCAAAAAGGAATATAGATTGTATCGGATGACAAATTCATTGTATATGGACTTTCTTTAGGGCACCTCTAACAACTTCTCCCTTAAGAGAATTTAGTTAAAAAATGATGTTGCTCTAGGGGTTCCTTCATATTTGGGTGATTACTCAGCTTTACCCCTTTTTTGGACGCACTACGCCTTAGAGTTTAAAGATAGCCGTTTAATTTGTTCAAAACGGCAGATGTTATATAGCAAATTAGTTAAGGTCACATTTGTTCTAGCTCCTGCTAACCCAATGCCTTTAAAATTACTTCCTTTCAAGTTATTTTCAATAGAACCAAAAACATATTCAATACGATAACGAACCTTTGCCATATGTTTATTAATGTTTCTCTCTGTCAATGGCTTATTACGAAAGGCGTGACGAATCGTATGGTGAGATCATCCTTCAGGTACGCTCTTGCCTAGATAATAAGTTACGAAATAAGGATGTCTAAAATGATCTAAAATGGCTCTTTGTCAACTGTAGTGGGTAGATGAAAAGCTAACACCTAGAGAGGACGAACTTCGCTCTCTCTTTCTTTAT
>NZ_JBMVJC010000038.1:0-15547 GCF_049893385.1 Streptococcus sp. VTCC 12905
TCCTCCAGTTTGTTTTTTATAACAGTATACTGGAGGAAGGAGTGATTGGATAGATACCTTGTTATTGGGCAGTTACGGTTTATTTAAATTAATAACGCTCTATGAAAATAAATTTGGAATAAAAAAATGCAAGATCAATAGTGACCTCACATCATATTCTGCGGTTCATTGTCAATAATCAGCCGCAAATCTTGATTTTCTCTCTCCTGTGTCCAATCCAAAATCTGGTTCAAGACTTCTTCCAAACGGTCTTCATGCCGGTATTTCAAGATAATCTGGTAGTGGTAGAGATTATGGGTTCTGGCAATAGGCTTGGGCGTTGGTCCCAAGATTTGAATTGCATCCTTTAAGTGTTGACGGAGAAAGGCTACAGTTTCATAGGCTTTTTTCACGACAAATTCTTCTGACTTGTGTGAAAAGGTTAAGCCAACCGTAAAATAGTAAGGTGGATAGCCAAGATTTTTCCGAATGCCCATCTCATAACGATAGAAACCTTCATAATCCTGCTCCTTGGCAAAAGCAATGGCATAATGATTGGGGTTGTAGGTCTGAATCAGGACCTCCCCTTCCTTATCAGCTCGACCGGCCCTACCAGCTACCTGAGTTAACAACTGGAAGGTCCGCTCGGAAGACCGAAAATCAGGCAAATTGAGGGCCGTGTCAGCATTGAGCACCCCGACCAGCGTCACATTTGGAAAATCCAAGCCTTTGGCAATCATCTGGGTTCCCAGAAGAATATCCGCTTTGCCTCGACCAAACCGTTCGAGCAAGTCCTCATGAGCACCTTTTTTCTTGGTAGTATCCACATCCATACGCAAAATTCTAGCTTCTGGCAAGATCTCCTGCAATTCATCGTAGGCCTTTTGCGTACCCGTCCCATAATAACGAATGGAACGACTTTGGCAGTTTGGACAGGTCTGAGGAATCCCCTTTTGAAAACCGCAGTAGTGGCAATTCATCGTCTTTGTATCCATGTGGAGCGTTAGGGAAATATCACAGTTGGGACACTGGTCAACACTCCCACAATCACGACACATGACAAAAGAAGAATAACCCCGCCGATTCAACATAAGAACGACCTGTTCCTTACGAGCTAGCTTTTCTTTAATCTTATCAATCAAAACAGGGGTAAAGGTACTGGACTCCTGCTGACCAATGTAATCTCGAAAATCCACAACTTCCACTTCTGGAATACGAGCCAAGGGATTGGCCCTCTGATTAAGAGTCAGTCTCCCATAGACTCCTCGACTAGCCCGAGCCCGTGTTTCAAGACTCGGCGTAGCAGACCCCAAGACCAGAGTCGCTCGATTATAGTCTGCCCGCAACTTTGCCACATCGCGCGCATGGTAGCGTGGATTGCTGTCCTGCTTGTAGGTCGCCTCATGCTCCTCATCAATGATGATAACGCCCAAGTTTGTCAATGGTGCAAAAATAGCCGAACGTGCCCCAACAACCACTTGGGCATTCCCCGTCTCAATCTTTCTCCACTCGTCATACTTCTCACCATCAGACAAGCCCGAGTGCAAAATAGCAACCTGCTGACCAAAACGAGAGATAAAACGATTAGTCATCTGAGGGGTCAAGGATATTTCAGGCACCAGCATAATGGCCGTTTTCCCCATTTTTAAAACCCTATCAATGACCTGGAGATAAACCTCCGTCTTCCCAGAACCTGTCACTCCTTGCAGTAGAAATGTCTGGCTTTCCTGACCAATAGAGGCCACAATCTCACGAACCGCGATCGACTGCTCTGGATTCAAATCCAAGGCCTGCGTTTTTTCCACCTTATCAAAAACTCCCTGAGTCCGCGACACTTCCTCTTCCCAGACTTCTATATAGCCTTTTTCTTGGAAATAGCGGAGCGTATCAGCTGGATAGTCCGATTTTAGGTTTGAAAGGAGCTCGTCTTCAGAATGTTCCAGAAGAAATTCCCTTAACTGCTGCCGTTTTTTTGCTCGATTGCTAATGTCTGCTTTTCGTAATTTCTCCAGACAAACTCGGTACCATTTTTCTGTCTTAATCTGTTTCTTATCCTTGGCCACATAGTCTACCAAGATTTTTCCTGACTGGGCTAGACGCATGATTTTTCCTTGCTCTGTCACGTCCAAGTCAGAAAAACGAATCTGCTCCTTATTACCAAACAGACTAAGCTGCTCTGCCATTTCCAAACCAGGCCCTGGACGGAGCAATTTGTCATAGGTCGAATTGAGCATGCTAGGCAACATAGATTTTAAGAGGGTAATTTTATAGGAGAAGACCGACTTCCTCATCTGGTCTGCCAACCAAAATTGCTCTTGATTGAGAACAGGACTGTAGTCCAAAACCTCAGCAAGCTCTTTCAAGTCTTGTAAGTTATTTTCATCTTCTTCATCAATCAACTCAACTACAATCCCTTGAATCAGCCGATTTCCCTTACCAAAGGGTACATGGACACGCACGCCAACCTTGAGCCCCTCTTCCAACTCAGCTGGAACTCGATAGGAATAAGCTTGATCTGTCTGCATCAAAGGGACGTCTACAATAACCTGTGCTAACATACCATCTCCATTTATTTTACCTTCTAATACCACGACTGATGCGAACAAGGTTCACTTTATGTATAAACTCCAACTATTAATTGGAACAAATATTAAAAGATAAACTAAATGACCTACCTCCTTTCTATCAAAATATCTATCAATCTGAAAGTGAAAAGAAACCCGGATGGTAGTGCCAACCGAGTTTTATATTTAAATTTTTTCGCCGACTTCTTTTTCTTTAGCAATCTGAGCTTTGATTTTACGTTCTTCTTCCTCAGCTAAACGCTTTGCTTCCTCAGCTCGGCGACGAACAGCTTCTCTTTTTGCTTTTGGGTCTGGGTGAATGACCACATTTCCAGATTCAATCTCCTCCAAAGCACGAAGGGTAGATTTAACTGAAGTAAATTCCTGGGTTGGTTTCGCTCCCGCTTCCAATTCACGGGCACGTTTAGCCATAAGAATAACCAAAGAATACTTAGATGGTACCCTGTCTAACAAGGTATCAATAGACGGTTTTAACATCATAATGCGTTTCTCTCCTCTTTCTATTATCGTTCTGCTAATTGCTCGCGAATCATTTCATCATAGCGACCAATTACTCGATCTATACGAAAATGTTCTGCTTCAATAATCCGTTTGACACGTGCAGCCGCCAATGGTACTTCGTCATTGACAACTGCATAATCATACTCGCGCATCAAGGCGATTTCTTCTTTTGCACGTTCAATTCGTTGGCGGATTACCTCTTCACTATCCGTTCCACGACCAATCAAGCGATCTTGTAATTCCTCTAAATCAGGTGGCGTCAAAAAGATAAAAACTCCATCTGGAACCTTCTTCTTCACTTGAAGAGCACCTTGAACTTCAATTTCTAAAAAGACATCTATTCCCTTATCGAGAGTTTCATTGACGTATGTTAAAGGTGTACCATAATAATTACCGACATATTCAGCGTATTCCAACATTTGACCTTGGCGAATCAATTCTTCAAATTCTTCTCGGCTACGGAAGAAATAATCAACGCCATCCACCTCTCCTGGTCGTTGAGGACGTGTCGTCATGGAAACAGAATATTCAAACTTATTATCGGAGCTTTCAAAAATTTCCTTTCGAACAGTCCCTTTTCCAACACCCGATGGTCCAGAAAAGACAATGAGTAACCCTCGCTCTTGCATGATATCTCCTTTTAAATCTTTCATTCTAGTGTAACAAAATTTGGTCTGAATTTCAACTGCTTTTAAATGTAGTTCATACATTTTCCTTTTTCATCTCTAAAGACATTTTAGAACTAGAAAAGAGCCTATTTGATTCACCTTCAACTACCAGATTTTCTCTAACATTTGATGGTATCTCATTCAGACTCTTTCATATTCATTTTCAGACTTTATTTTGCAATATCTGTTGCTCGCGTTTCACGAATGACTGTTATCTTTATATTTCCTGGATAATCCAAATTGTTTTCAATTTTCTCACGGATATCGTGTGCCAATATGGTGATCTTATCATCACTAACCTTATTTGGATGCACAATAATACGAATCTCACGACCAGCTTGGATGGCATAAGATTGTTTGATCCCATCAAAACTATTAGCAATTTCTTCCAAATCGTGAAGTCGTTTAATGTAAGCCTCCATTGATTCGCGACGTGAACCCGGACGGGCTGCGCTCAAAGCGTCAGCCGCAGCGACAATAACTGCAATCGTACTTGTCGCTTCAACATCACCGTGATGACTTGCAATTGCGTTAACAACAACGGGATGTTCCTTGTATTTTTTAGCTAACTCTGTTCCGATTTCGACATGACTACCATCAACTTCTCGATCAATCGCTTTTCCTATGTCATGTAAGAATCCAGCCCGGCGAGCCAAATTCACATTTTCACCTAATTCAGCTGCAAGCACGCCTGCCAATTTTGCAACTTCGATTGAATGTCGAAGAACATTTTGACCGTAAGACGTACGGAAATGAAGTCGACCCATGATTTTTATCAAATCTGGATGCAGATTTGGAACACCTACTTCATAAGCAGCCGCTTCCCCGTATTCACGGATGCGATTGTCCATTTCAATACGGTGTTTTTCTACTAATTCTTCAATGCGAGCCGGATGAATACGACCATCTTGCAGCAATGTCTCCATTGTCATTCGAGCGATTTCCCGACGTATTGGATCAAATCCTGAAAGAACAACCACTTCTGGAGTATCGTCGATAATCACATCAATCCCTGTTAGACTTTCAAATGTACGAATATTTCGACCTTCTCGACCAATGATACGTCCTTTCATTGCATCATCTGGCAAATGGACAGAGGTTATCGTTTGTTCAGCAACATATTCACCAGAAATACGCTGCATAGCTTGAGCTAATAGGTCTTTCGCCATCTTATCAGATCGCTCTTTTACTTCACGCTCTGCTTCCTTAATACGCGTAGCGATTTCATGAGATAACTTATCACGCGTATCTGCTAAGATAATCTCCTTCGCCTCATCTTGACTTAAGGCCGCTACCCTTTCTAACTCTAGTGCTTTTTGCTCCTCTAACTTTGCAACTTCTTGCTCACGCTCATCTATGTGCTTAGATCTATCAGTCAGACTCTGTTCTTTTTTCTCCAAAGTCTTTTCTTTGTTGGTTAAATTGTCGTCTTTGCGATCCAAATTACTTGCTCGTTCTGTTAAGCGAGACTCAATTTGTTTTAATTCTTGACGCTCTGATTTAAATTCTTCTGCAATTTCTTCACGATACTTGCGTGCCTCTTCCTTTGCTTCCAAAAGCAACTCTTTTTTCAAAGTTTTACGATCACGTTCTGCTGTTTGTAGAATAGCTTCAGCTTGATCTTCAGCACGACCACGAACATTATTTGCTTCTTGTTCCGCGTTCAAAAGCATCAATTCTGCAGCTTCTTTTGCAGACTTCATCTTCAAAGAAATGGCAAAGTAACCAATTACTAAACCAATGACAGCAGAAACAAGAGTCACTACAACTGTAATGATTTCCATATTCTACCTCTTTCAGCCATGTTATTTTGCTTCTTTTCATCACTTGTCAAAACCATACGACTCATCGATTTCTAACAGCATCTAACATAGACTTAATATTCGATTTTTACAAAATCTGTTTCTATTTTACCATATTTGAAACGATTTCACAATTCCAAAATCATAAATATGCTATAATGAATTTATCACTTTTATGGAGGATCCTATGAAAAAAGAAGTAGTTGTTGAAAGTTTTGAATTAGACCATACGATTGTTAAAGCGCCATATATTCGCTTAATTTCCGAAGAAGTTGGACCAAAAGGAGATATCATTACCAACTTTGATATTCGTCTGATTCAACCGAACGAAAACGCAATGGATACCGCTGGTTTGCATACTATTGAACATCTCTTGGCAAAGTTGATTCGCCAACGTATTGACGGGCTCATCGACTGTTCTCCATTCGGTTGCCGAACTGGGTTCCATATGATTATGTGGGGGAAACAAGACCCGACTCAAATCGCTCAGGTCATCAAATCAAGTTTAGAGGAAATTGCTGAAGGAATTACTTGGGAAGATGTTCCAGGGACAACAATTGAGTCATGCGGAAACTACAAAGACCACAGCCTCCACTCTGCAAAAGAGTGGGCAAAATTAATTTTATCTCAAGGAATCTCTACTGATGCCTTTGAGAGAAACATCATCTAATAAAAAAGGTTTACAGCTATTCCATCGAATCTGGTTGTAAACCTTTTTGTATTATTCATTATTTTACTCAATGAAAATCAACCGATATTGTAGCCAGATTTTGAGTTTGAATTACAAATCGTGGAGACTTGCATCTTCAAATTTTTTCCTCATTTTCTAGTTTCTAGACTCGGGCTGAAGCAACTACAATTTGTTCCATTTTTTCACTCCAGTCCTTTCGTTGAGATATTTTATACAAAAACTTAGAACTAGCGCTTGACAACAGATAATATTGATTTTCGAAAGAATTAGTAATCTAAAGCATCAGAATTGCCAGCAGCATTCCCAACAAAATAACCTGTTTTACAGTTAATTGAGAACAAGTAGGTACCGTCTGGTTTAAACATATTATAATAGCCATTACCATTGATAATATTTACTTTTTCCAAAATGTACTGATTGCCTGTGATATAGCCACGTTGTTGTGAAATGGCCACAATATTTTCTAAAGTCCCCTGAGTAAAGTTCCAAGCCTCATTATTTGCATCATCAATCATCGCTTGATTATACGGAACTCGACTACGATCGCGTTGCAAGGTAACTCCAGCTGGAATCGGAATCCCATATGAAGTTGAAATTGCAGTTGTTACTTCTTCTCCCGCTGTTGTTGCTGCATCTGAGGTACTTGTATCAACTGCTGTTTCTGCACCTTGATTATTTGCTACAACACTCGCTTCTGTCTCTACAGTAGATGAAGCAACTTCTTGCTGTGAACGTCCAAAATTGACAACTGAAGCTAATAATGCATCTACTGAACTAATTCCTGTTGTTGTTGCAGAAAGTGTTTCTCCTGCTTTAACAGTTGCGGTCGTATCGATTTCACCATCTACTATGACGTCTTTATCGAATTGGACATTGGTCGCTTGGATAGCTGTAATTGCCTTTTCAAGTGCATCGTACTGCACTTTTGCTTTCTTATAGCTATCAGAGCTTTTATCTAGCTTATCTAGTAACGCTTTTAGCTCAGTCAACTTACCAAATTCTGAATTCTTCAATTTTGTCAAACCACTGTCAGTAAAGAAGCTAGCATACAGTTGCTCAAAAGCAGTAACATTTGCATCTGTTGATGATGAGGTCGTGGTTTGACTAGTACTTGTGGAACTAGCATCCGTATTTGATGATGGTTGATTGGCGGAATTCATCCAAACTAAAGCACTCGCTACCACACCAACAAATAATAAACCAGCTGCTGACCAAAAATAAACTGCCTTTCTTTGTTTTTTAGCTGAAAGACCTACTTGATTTTCATCTTCTTGAGCTAGTTCAAATCCCTTGTCTTCCAAAACCCCATTTGTTTCAATGTTCGATATTGTTGACACAACTGGAATTTCATCCAATACTTCTCTCTGATACTCAGCAGTATCGTCTTCGCTAAATAATAATGGATGATTTTCCACCTCTTCTGACTTTTCAGTTAGAATTGAATTTGTTGTTTCCGTTTTATTTTCAACATCATTTTCAATCGTCTTAAGTAACGGCTCAGAATGAATTTGGGTTTCAAATTTTTGAGACTCAATTTCTTCACGGTGTTGCTTAATATAACGATCTAGCAATCCATCGTCTTCTGTTACTCCAGCCTCTATTTCTTTTTGTTTTTTGACGGCTTCTTCAATAGTTAAATCTTTTGCCACCTCGAAATCCAACACATTTTCCTCATCTAGAGGTAGGTGATGACTATTTTTTTCTACCACAATATCCTCCTAAGCCTGCACTTCTTGTGTAGAGCGTTTCAGCCGTTGTCCGAAAAATTGATACAAATCAACTTTTAAAGTACCATTATATAATTTCCGTTTCTTATCTGCTTGCCGACCATAACGAACTTCAAACTGTTCATCACTCGTTAGAATGAATATAGACCACGTTTTGAGAGGTTCAAACACTTGCCCCATCTCTTTGTACAATGTAGCAATGGCTTTATCATCTAATAATCGTTCACCATATGGTGGATTTGAAATAATAACTCCATTTAGTTTATCCGTACGTAAATCTTGGACTCGCATCTGTTTGAAAACAATGTCCTGTTCAACTCCGGCCGCAAAGGCATTCCTTTTTGCTGTCTCAACCATACGGGCATCGATATCCGAACCAGTTATATCTAACACCAAGTCTGATTTGATAGAAGCTTGCGCTTCTTTGCGTAATGCTGCAACCAGTTGAGTATCTACCCAGGGCCATTCCTCAAAGGCGAATGAACGCTTTAATCCCGGTGCTATATTTTTGGCTAACATAGCTGCCTCAATACAGAAAGTTCCCGATCCACAAGTAGGATCAATAAGCGGTTTATCTGGATACCAGTTTGATAATTGTAAAATAGCAGCCGCCATATTTTCTTTAATAGGGGCACCACCTTTTTCAACACGGTACCCGCGTTTGAATAAACTAGAACCTGTTGTATCGATCATGACTGTTGCTACATCTTTCAAAATAGATACTTCTATTTTAAACTCTGCTCCAACCTCCTGCAGAGGGACTCCTTCTGGACGGGAGAAATGTTTTTGCAATTTTTTTACTACTGCTTTCTTAGATATAGCCTGTACACTAGGTTCATTATGCAATTTAGATTTGACACACTTAGCCTTTGAAATTGGAAATTTACAGCCAAGTGGCAAATAGTTTTCCCAGTCTAGATAAAAAACTCCTTGAAACAGCTCCTCGAAAGTTTTAGCTGGAAATTGTCCAACGACTATTTTTACTCTATCTGCCGAACGTAACCAAATATTTGTCTCAATCATTGATTTTACATCACCATGGAATCGAACACGACCATTTTCCACTTGACATTCATAGCCAAGGTTACGAATTTCACGACCAACTACTGCTTCCAAACCTGCTGCTGCGGTCGCAATGAATTCAAATTGTTTTTTCATATATTTCCTCTACAATAAAAGCTAGCAAAGCTAGCTACCTATAATATGCAATTTTCTGTAAGCCATGTTTTGTTCCGGTGGCACTAGGTACTGCCACCTTCGATAATCATCTGTCTACTGTCAAAACAGTCAGGATTTCTGTTCGTTTCCATCCATCCCATGCCCCGACCAAAATTTGGGTTGCTAACTTGTGGGGTTTACCGCGTTCCATTTTTTACGTTTCCATAAAAACTTCGTCACTGTGGCACTTTCAGGCCTACTAAAGCATATCAAAGACTTAGCTCGTTTGACCGCCGTAACATACAAAGATGTCCCTAGGCTTATTTGTTCGCCTAGCACAAACACTACTGGCATCACAGCCAGTGCTAGCATGGACTTTCCTCATGATAGTATCCTACCACGCGATTATCCAAAAATTGCAATTTCCACCTTATTACTAATCTTGAACGATTTGTTTCCCAAAAACTTCTTTTTCTAATCGGTTAAGACGTCGTAAAATATCAAAATTAGTCGCTGAAGATTGACGTTCTGTTCGCAATACAGCAGTAGTTTCCTCTGCGACTGTTGTCACTGAACGAGAATTATTGGCTGCTTGAGCTTTTAATCGGGCAATCTCTCCCTTCAATTCCTTTATAATCGCTTCATACGCATCATAATCCTTCATGATATCATCAAGGAAATCATTTACTTCATCTTGATCATATCCACGAAAACCAATTTTAAAATCTTGCTCAAAAATATCTTTAGTAGTCAACTTAATGCTTGCCATCTCTCTCTCCCTTACCCTTAAACGTCACTGATTCTATTATATTAAAAAAAACATGGAAAAAGCAAGTTAAATCACTCAAAATTCGAAAAATTTTCGGCCACTTCATTTAGTTCATCGAAGGTCAGTTTTTTAACAGTATACTCTTCTTCTTTTAAAGCTTGATGAACAAAATATTTCAAATTTGTTTCATTATCGTTATCATAAAATAAATATACACCATCTGTATTTTCAATCAAAAATTGATTGTACTGACGAAATTGAACTGGAGATTGATAGTTTGGATAAATGTATTTCACAAAATCAACATTTTTAAATTTTGTTAATTTTTCCTGATTGGACTCATTCCAATGGTCTCCATGATTTTCAAATAAAAATATACAAGCTAATTTACATTCGTACCCTTCTGATTGAAGCTCTTGTAGAACTTCCAAAACCCAATATTCGAATCCTAAATTTCCTGTAAAGACAAACCATTTAACCCCTTCCTCTAAAAAATGAAGAAGATCATTTCTGATTGCAGCCTTTATAATTGGAAGACGGGGATCCTTCTGTTTAAAAATTCCTAAATCTGTGTGCTTGTAACCACTTACCAACAAGGTATTAGTATGCATTCCTTGTACTCTTTTCTTCAATTATGATATAATATGCTGATATTTATTTTATCAAGAAGGGGTTCTATGGTCAATTATCCACATAAAATCGGAAAAAAAATCACTAGAACTAGCTCTAACATATCTCAGCATATTGACTTTGCAAATCGTGGGATGTCTTTTGAATCTGCAATTAACGAAAGCAATGCATATTACCTTGCTCATGGATTAGCAGTGATTCATAAAAAACCTACTCCGGTGCAAATTGTAAAAGTCGATTATCCGAAACGAAGCCGAGCTAAAATTGTTGAAGCTTATTTCCGTCAAGCATCCACGACAGATTATTCTGGGGTTTTTAAGGGACACTATATAGATTTTGAAGCAAAAGAAACGCGCCAAAAAAAATCAATGCCCCTAAAAAACTTCCATGCTCACCAGATTGAGCACATGCGACAAGTTGTAGAGCAAGGTGGGATTTGTTTCGTCCTTCTTCACTTTTCAACATTGAAGGAAACCTACTTATTACCTGCAATTCATCTAATTCACTACTATCATTCTGATCAAGGTACAAAATCAATGCCTTTGACATATATTAGAGAATTCGGATATGTTGTCGAGATGAACTCATTTCCATCTCTTCCCTATCTTTCAGTGATTGAAAAAAAACTATTAGGTGGTAAATCATTTGAAAACAACAACCTTTAAAAAATATTTACTAGGTTTGGTAAATATCTTATTGGCTCTTGCATTAGTGGGCATAGTTGCTGCTGCAGTTTTAGTTGGATCCTATATCTTAAGTGCTCCTAAATTAACAGAAGAAGATTTAACTGCGACTGTTTCCAGTAAAATATATGATAAGGACGGCCAATTGATTGCAGATTTAGGAACTGAGAAACGGTCGAATGCAACGACTGAAGAAATTCCGACTGATCTTGCAAATGCAATCGTCGCAATTGAAGACCAACGCTTCTATAACCATAGAGGGATAGATGTTATTCGGATTGCTGGGTCCTTGCTTCATAACCTTGCAGGCGGGAATCTGCAAGGGGGGTCTACACTTGATCAACAGTTTATCAAGTTGACCTACTTCTCAACGTCTGCAGAAGACCAGAATCTCAAGCGTAAAGTACAGGAAGCTTGGTTATCGTTACAGCTTGAGCAGACGAAGACCAAGCAGGAAATTCTTACTTATTATGTAAATAAAGTCTATATGTCAAATGGGACATATGGCATGAAAACTGCATCAGAAACTTTTTATGGTAAGGAATTAAAAGAACTCAGCCTTGCCCAATTGGCATTGTTAGCGGGTATGCCACAAGCACCAAACCAGTACGATCCATATTCCCACCCTGAAGATGCAAAAAATAGACGAGATCTCGTTCTTTCAGAAATGTTGGCTGAGAAGTATATTGACAATAGTCAGTATGAACAAGCCATTCTAACGCCTGTAACAGACGGTCTCCTTCCACTTTCCAACGATGCTGCCTATCCTGCTTACATGGATAATTACCTCAAACAAGTCATTGAGGAAGTTGAAAAAAATACAGGCTATAATCTTTTAACTACAGGGATGGATATCTACACAAACGTTGATTCAGCTGCTCAACAACAGTTGTGGAACATTTATAATACGGATATGTATGTATCGTATCCAGATGAATTATTGCAAGTTGCATCAACTATTATTGACGTATCAAGTGGTAAGGTGATCGCTCAATTAGGGGCTCGAAACCAACCAAGCAATGTTTCTTTCGGAATAAACCAGGCTGTCGAAACAAACCGTGATTTCGGATCAACTATGAAACCAATAACAGATTATGCCCCGGCTTTCGAAAATGGGGTATACAGCTCAACCGCAGATATCATTGTTGATGAACCCTACAATTATCCGGGAACCTCAACACCCGTAAATAACTGGGACAAAAAATATTTCGGTAGTCTCACTGTCAAATCTGCAATAAAATATTCTCGTAACGTTACAGCCGTCAAGGCACTAGAAGCGACTGGACTAGAAAATTCACTGAAGTTCCTAAATTCAGTTGGAATTAATTACCCAGAAATTCATTACTCTAATGCGATTTCAAGTAACACTTCTGATACAAGTAGAGAATATGGGGCAAGCAGTGAGAAAATGGCTGCTGCCTATGCCGCATTCGCAAATGGAGGAACTTATTATGCACCTCAATACGTCAATAAAATCGTATTCTCAGATGGAACTGTAAAAGAATTTCCTCAAACAGGAACTCGTGTTATGTCAGAAGAGACAGCCTATTTGATGACCGATATGATGAAGTCCGTAATGGAAGTTGGATATGGACTAAATGCTTCAGTTACTGGTGTTCCGATGGCTGGGAAAACTGGTACCTCAAACTATACCGATACTGAAATGGAATCAATTATCGCTGCTATTCCAGAAGCAGCCTATAACACCATGGTGGTCCCAGACGAGAACTTTGTAGGATATTCTAGTCAGTATGCGATGGCGGTTTGGACAGGATATACAAACCGCATGACCCCAATTTTAGATAATGGCATGCGGATTGCATCAGATGTTTACCATAATATGATGACCTTTATGCACTCTGATTACACTGCAACCGATTGGGAAGTTCCAAGTGGAGTTGTTAACTTTGGTGGAAATTACTATTTAAGAGATAGCTCTTCTCTCAAAAATGCTTATATAAATCACTATAATAGTTTGTCACAATCATCATCAAGTAGTTCAACGTCAAGTAGTTCAACGTCAAGCAGTTCTTCTTCAAGTACACCAGCTTCTGGAACACATGATAATGGTACACAGACTGAAACTTCCACTTCTGATGGTACATCGACTTCAGATACTTCATCAAACCAACAGAATAATGGTAACACTGAAAATACAAACCAATAAGAGATTCCCAGATTCTTCTGGGTTTTTCTTTTCTCAAAATTGTGATAAGATAGGAATATGAAACCTGAATTATTTTATAATACCTTGGCAGACCAAGGCATTCAATTAACTGACCAACAAAAACAACAATTTCATCGCTACTTTCAACTGTTGGTGGAATGGAATGAGAAAATTAACTTGACAGCTATTGCAGAGGAAAGTGACGTCTATCTGAAACACTTCTATGATTCTATCGCACCAATCCTTCAAGGTCATATTCAAAATGAGCCAATTCAGCTCTTGGATATTGGAGCTGGAGCTGGATTCCCTAGCCTACCAATGAAAATTATCTACCCTCAAATAGAGGTTACTATCATCGATTCTCTTAATAAACGAATCAACTTTTTACAAGTTCTTTCAGAAGAACTAGGACTTGAAGGCGTTCATTTTTACCATGGTCGTGCGGAAGACTATGCACACGATAAAAATTTTCGAGCACAATTTGATTTGGTAACAGCACGCGCTGTCGCTCGTATGCAAATCTTGTCCGAGCTGACAATTCCATATCTTAAACTAAACGGAAAATTAATCGCGCTCAAAGCCTCCAGTGCGGAAGATGAGTTAGCTCAAGCCAAAAACGCTCTGAATCTTCTTTTTGCAAAAGTGATTGAAAACCATGATTACACCCTTCCGAACGGCGACCCACGAACATTGACCATTGTTGAAAAGAAAAAGGAAACTCCAAACAAGTTTCCACGCAAAGCTGGTATGCCAAATAAAAGACCCCTCTAAAAATAAGAAAAGCGGCTCTATAATTTCTGTAGTGGGTTACTCCACTGTGGAAAATATGGAGCCTTTTTGACTGTATACAAAAAGTCCCATATGACCTATAATGAAAAGCGACGAAACCATCATTAGAAAGACTCATATGGAACAATTTGATTTTATCACAAACTTACTAGGAATTAAAGACCCTAATATCACTATCTTGGATTATGTAGACGCTGAAACACATAAAGAAGTCTTCGCTAAACTGGATTATCCAGCTCCTAAATGCCACAGCTGTCATGGTCAGATGGCTAAATATGACCTCCAGAAAGAATCTAAAATCCCTTATCTAGAATGTGCTGGATATAAGACATTGATTCGGTTAAGGAAACGTCGTTTCCGCTGTCAGAATTGCAGGAAAATAGCTGTCGCAGAAACTTCCCTAGTCAAGAAGAATCATCAAATACCAGCTATTGTCAACCACAAAATTGCCCAAAAACTGTTTGAGAAGCTATCTATGACAACCATTGCGGAAAGCTTAGCAGTATCCACCTCTACGGTCATTCGTAAACTAAAAGAATTTCAGTTCAAGACAGGCCTGAACTGGCTTCCAACCAATATGAGCTGGGATGAATACAGCTTCAAGAAGGGAAAAATGAGCTTCCTCGCTCAGGATTTTGACTCCCTTACTATCTTAGCTATTCTAGATGGACGGACTCAAGCAACCATTCGTAATCACTTCCTCCGCTATTCCAGACAGGTTAGAAACCGCGTCAAAGTCATCACTATGGACGACATATTTAGCGCCTACTACGATATCGCTAAAAAGCTATTCCCGAACGCTAAATTCGTCCTCTATCGCTTTCATATCGTCCAACATCTGAGCCGGGCCATGAATCGTCTACGTGTCCAGATTATGAATCAGTTTGACAGAAAATCTCATGAATACAGGGCACTCAAACGCTACTGGAAACTCATCCAACAAGATAGTCGCAAACTCAGCGATAAACGATTTTATCGCCCGACTTTTCGTATACACTTGACCAACAAGGAGATTCTAGAAAAGCTACTTTCTTACTCGCAGGAACTTCGAGAACATTATGAACTCTATCAACTCTTACTCTTTCACTTTCAAGAGAAACAAGCCGACCATTTCTTTAATCTCATTGAGGAGACGCTTTGCAGTGTACATCCCATCTTTCAGACTGCTTTTAAGACCTTTTTGAAAGACAAAGATAAGATGATTGTCAATGGCACTTGAACTCCCTTGCTCAAACGCCAAACTAGAAGCTACCAACAACCTCATCAAAGTCCTTAAACGCAATGCCTTTGGTTTTCGCAACTTTGAAAACTTTAAAAAACTGATTTTGATTGCATTGAACAGTGAAAAGGGCTGGGGAGAGCCCTTTTCAGCTTATCTCCTAAAAACAAAAAAGAGAT
>NZ_JBMVJC010000039.1:0-15540 GCF_049893385.1 Streptococcus sp. VTCC 12905
CTTCTAGAACACTTACCTAACGAGGAGACACTCGCAAAAAAAGAGGTGCTAGAGGCTTATTTGCCATGGGACAAAAACATTAAGAGAGTATGTAAATAGAAAAAGGATCCAGAGTCGACAGGACTTTGGAGCCTTTTTCAATATACCTTGTTATTGGGCGCTTACAAAAGATTGGGAATCCCAATCTTTTGGTGTTTATTATCTAGAACGTTGTTTTCCAGAATTACGATTTTTCTTCTTATTGTTTGTTTTTCCTTCAATGACTGCTGAAGCAGTTGGAGTAATATCCTTTGTTTTACGAGGAGTTGCTGTCACTGTGATATTTTTGAATTCCTCTTCCACTTGTTTACGAATACGAGGTTTCAAAATGAAGTTTGTAATAGCTTGTTGAAGAATACCGAAGAGACCACCGACAACCCAGTAGAGAGTCACTCCAGCAGGAGACCCAAATGAGAACATCATGATCATAATTGGATTCATCAGAGCCATGGTTTTCATTTGTTTTTTCTGTTCTTCATCCATGCCGACTTGCATTAAGAGCGATTGGGCATAGTATAAAATACCAGCAACGACTGTCAAAATCAGGCTAGTTGAACCTAAATTAATACCAAGGAAAGTAGCTTCAGAAATTCCTGGTGTGTGGCGAGCCGCAAAGTAGATTGCAGAGAAGAATGGCATTTGAATCAGCATCGGCAAACAACCGATTCCGCCGAGCATGCTCACACCGTATTGTTTTTGAGTTGCAAAATACTCTTGTTGCGCAGCAAGTTGCTCTTCTTTAGAGCTTGCATTTTTCATGCGCTCCTGGATTGGGCCTAAAATCGGTTTGAGATAATTCATCTTCTCAGATTGGATAGCAGCTTTCCAAGATTGGTAAATTCCCAATGGGAGGATGATGAATCGAACCAATAAGGTAACGATGATAATAGCAAGACCAAATCCTAGAGCTTGATCCTCTGCAAAAAAGCGAATCAAGTTGGACATTGGTTGCCCCAACCAATCCCAAATGAAACCTGTAGGATTTCCGCTTTTATCAGTTTGTACACATCCGGATAAGAAAAGAAGAGTTGATAAGGCCATGCCTGACAACATGAGTAGACGTTTATTTTTCAATTTTTTTTGTTCCTTTGTTTTTTTTCAGTATACTCTCTATTTTACTTTTTTTGACGGAAATATACAAGTTTTATCTATAGCTAACCTGAAAATCCTTATAGTCCTCAAAATTGGCCAGGGTAACATCTAGATAGGTCACTTTGGCCATACGAGAGGGCCCTTTTCGTATTTCATGAATAAAATGGCTGAGCTTCTCAGCATTTTCTGATTGGGCGAGGATGGTTACAGTACCATCTTCGTTGTTCCAGACCCTACCAGTTATATCACCAATTTCCATAGCAAGGTTTTGGACAGACCATCGAAAACCAACTCCTTGGACAATACCAGATGCAATCATTTTTACCTTACGCATAAGTTTCTCCTTTTGACAAGACCTTTACTTTATTATATCATAGTTGGGTAATCCTGTTCACCAACTTGATGATGATTTCTTAACGGAATAAGATATAATTGGTATCAAGTGTACCTGGTATTTTATTAATAAAGTTGTTGAACAGTAAAAGAAAAGGGACAAACATGGACATCATTCGCTCAAAGACTAACAATTTGGTCAAACAAGTTAAAAAATTACAACAGAAAAAATATCGGACATCTTCTTATCTGATTGAAGGCTGGCATTTGCTGGAGGAAGCGATGGAGGCTGGAGCCAATATTGAGCATATTTTTGTGGTGGAAGAGTATTTTGAAAAGGTTGCAGGTTTAGCCAATGTGACAGTTGTCAGTTCTGAAATTATGCAAGATTTAGCTGATTCTAAGACACCTCAGGGGGTAGTAGCTCAACTTGCTTTGCCGAGCCAACTTTTACCTGAGACTTTGGATGGAAAATTTTTGGTTCTGGAAGATGTGCAGGACCCTGGAAATGTTGGGACAATGATTCGTACAGCTGATGCAGCTGGTTTTGATGGAGTATTTCTATCGGATAAGTCGGCTGATATTTATAATATGAAAGTGCTTCGTTCCATGCAGGGGAGTCACTTCCATTTGCCAGTTTATCGGATGCCAATTTCCTCCATTCTTACAGCTCTTAAAAGCAATCAGATACAAATCTTGGCAACGACCCTCTCTAGTCAGTCGGTTGACTATAAGGAAATTACGTCAAATCCGAGTTTTGCCTTGGTCATGGGAAACGAAGGTCAGGGAATTTCTGATTTAGTGGCTGATGAGGCGGATCAACTTGTTCACATCACCATGCCAGGCAAGGCTGAAAGTCTCAATGTGGCGATTGCAGCAGGAATTTTACTATTTAGCTTTATTTAAGTTAGCTTTATTTAAGCCAATTGTACTATACTGTGGTATAATAATCCAACGAGGTTCAAAGAATGGTTGCATATAAACAAGATAAAGAATACATGGACTATGTGGGGCATTTAATTGCTACACCTAAAGTTCAAAAATTGGGGAAGATTCCTCATCATTATTACTCCACACGGTTGGAACATTCCATTAACGTATCTTATACAAGCTATAAAATTGCGAAAAAGTTCGGATGGGATGCAAAATCGACCGCTCGTGGTGGTCTATTACACGATCTATTTTTCTATGACTGGCGAGATACTAAGTTTAATAAAAGTCATGCTTGGGTTCATCCACGGATTGCTAAGCGCAATGCTCAGAAACTCATTCAACTTAATAAATTAGAAGAAGATATTATTGTGAAGCATATGTTTGGTGCAACGATTTCTCCTCCTCGCTATAAAGAGTCTTGGATTGTGACTTGTGTTGATAAGTATTGGGCAGTAAGAGAATGGAGTCTGCCTATGCAACACAAGTGGAAAAAAAGCAAGGTCTTTCGTTTTCAATAAGATGATTTAAAGGAGAATATCATGAATAACGATTCATTTATTATTAATCAGGTGGATAACACCGCCCTCAACCGTTTCTTTGGCAAGATTTACGGAGTGGTTGCTATGGGAATTGGTCTATCAGCATTTGTATCATTCCTAGCTGTTACAGTCTTTCAACCATTATTACTTAGCTTGATTAGTGCAGGTTCACTCATTATGATGTTAATCATGATTGGACAACTTGCTTTGGTCGTTTGGGCTTCAACGATGGCAGCTAAAAATAGTCCAATGGCTTTACCAATGTTTCTTGCTTACTCAGTGACCAATGGTATCACCATTAGCATGATTTTGATGTTCTATACTAGCGAAACAGTTGTGCTTGCCTTTGTGTCAGCGGCTCTCATGTTTGCTATCATGGCTGTAATTGGGATGACAACGAAGAAAAACCTTTCTGGTATGGCTCAGGCATTGCGTGCAGCTCTATGGGGAATTATTATTGCAAGTTTTATTAATATCTTCCTTCGTAGCTCAGGTCTAAGCTTTATGATGTCCATCATTTCTGTTTTGGTATTCTCAGGTTTGATTGCTTATGACAACCAACGTATCCGCAATGTTTTCGAACAAACTGGTGGTAATGTTGGCCAAGGTTGGGTCGTATCCATGGCGCTTCAGCTCTATCTTGACTTCATCAACCTTTTCCTCAACTTGCTTCGTATCTTTGGTGGTTTGAATAGAGACTAATTATGACAAATAAAAAAGAGGCCTAGCCTCTTTTTTTGTATGCCTTATGCTAGAGCTCCCATTGGATCCCATGGGGCAAGGACTTGTGGTTGAGCTTGATAAGCTGCTAATTCTTCTGGTGTGAGGAATTCTTTTCGGACAACAATCTGATAAGTATACTCGTCCATCCAGCTATCTGATGCGACGAAGTATCCCTTGTCACCAACCTTGTCTCCCCAAGAGTTTTCCACTTTCCATTTGAGAGGTTGCTCATTGTCATCTAAATCAACACCAGTTAAGACCATAGCGTGGGTCATCAAACTTTCGGAGTAGTCTAATCTTCCAGCCTTGTCTTGATGGAATTGGATACCCAGACCTGAAGTGAAGTCGTAGGTGTTGGTTGCCATAATACCAGTTTGACGGTTGCTACTTTGACCGACATCGGAACCAAACCAAACGGACTCACCAGCTTTGAGTTGGGCAATAGCCAATTCTTTGAAACGGTTCATTTCTACATTGAGATATCGGACAGCAGGGGCGCCAATGACGTTCCCCAATAATTCGACTGTATAAGATTTATTGTAAGGTTTGTCAGTTGTAGGAGCATTGATAATGGAGACATAGTCAGATAGTTGTAAACCAACGTATTTCTCGTAGAATGCCTGAGGTGTGACATTTGTATCACGGTGATAGACATTGTCTTTATCTCTATATGCAAAATCAAAACTGCGGGGAGGGAGTCCAAGGTTAACGGCTAGGAAGTTAAAAATTTCTTGAAGTAAGTTTTCTTTTTGTGTTTGAACCTCTTCCGGAGATGCTCCTTTGGCAAGGAGGTCACGCAAGATTTGTGCATCTTGACGGAGCAATTTGTTAAGGTACTGATTGAGCTCACGGCTGGCACTGGATGAGACAGATTCTGGATAGACGGATTTCGGTACCACACCATATTTTTCAAATAAGGCAACAACCATATCCCATTGACCGCCATCTTGTTGAGGGGTGTCCAATAAGAATTTTACCTTACGGCTACCAATTTCTAGGTCAGCTGTAGCAATGATTTGTTCCATGAACCAGTTGGATTTTTCATATTTATCCCAAAAGAAGGTGTGGGCCTGTGATAACTCGAAATTCTCCAGTTTGAAGTCAGAGATGAGCTTGTGGCGGAAAGTATTCAATGCAGCAAACATCCAGCAACGTCCAGAAGCCTTTTGGTTTGAAACGGCGTCCGTGGTCAAATCGATTGAAAAGACATAGTCATTGTCGATGGCGCTTTGGCGTGTTTCCAAGGATTTCAAAAGTCCGTTGTGACTAACGGCATTTTCGGTTGCTTGTAAACTTGGGTTAGCTAGATAATCGGCATACAAGCGTTCTGCAAAATCAAAATCTAATGTTGACATATATTGCTCCTTTTTTAATGATATTCACATTATAGCGCTCGTAATTTAATTTGCAAGTATTTGGTGGAGTTGAAAGCTACAGTTCCTCACATATTTGTGATATAATAGGAAAAATATTTGATGAGGTAGCGACATGACAAAGACACCATTTGTTAGTAAAGAAGTTTTAGAGATAATCACAGAGCAATTTCCAACTCCATTTCATTTATATGATGAAAAAGGCATTCGTGAGAAGGCACGTGCTCTCAATGCGGCATTTGCTTGGAATAAGGGCTTTAAGGAATACTTTGCGGTCAAGGCGACACCGACACCCGCTATTTTGAAAATTTTACAAGAAGAAGGCTGTGGAGTGGACTGTGCAACGGATGTAGAAGTGCTGATGAGTGAAAAATTGGGCTTTAAAGACATCATGTTTACATCCAATGATACCCAAGCGCAAGAATTTGTCTATGCTCGAAAAGTTGGGGCGACCATTAACCTTGATGCCTATGAACACATTGAGTTTTTGAAAAATGTTGCTGGTATCCCAGAAACGGTCTGCCTCCGTTACAATCCTGGAGGAGTCTTCTCGCTGGGAACAGATATTATGGACCACCCAGAAGAGTCTAAATTTGGGATGACCAAGGAACAGTTGATGAAAGGCTATAAGGAGCTAAAAGAACTGGGTGTCAAGGAGTTTGGGATCCATGCCTTTCTGGCTTCAAATACTGTTACCAATGACTACTATCCTGTCTTAGCTCGTCAACTCTTTGAATTGGCCTTGGAAATTCGTAAGGAAACAGGTGTGACCTTGGACTTCGTCAACCTATCAGGTGGGATTGGGGTCAACTATCGTCCTGAGCAAGAACCAAACGACATTGCTGTCATTGGTGAGGGTGTTCGTAAGGTTTACGAGGAAATTCTCACGCCAGCTGGTATGGGACATGTTAAAATCTTTACAGAATTGGGTCGCTTTATGTTGGCGCCACACGGTCACTTGATTACCAAGGTGCTCCATCGTAAGGAAACCTATCGGACTTATATTGGTGTCGATGCATCAGCTGCCAACCTCATGCGTCCTGCTTTCTATGGCGCCTACCACCATATCACCAATATCACGCGCCCTGATGCCCCAATCGAAGTGGTGGATGTGGCAGGTTCCCTCTGTGAAAACAACGACAAGTTTGCAGTCAATCGCGAATTACCACGTGCAGAAGTAGGAGACACTTTGGTCATTCATGACAGTGGGGCCCACGGCTTCTCCATGGGCTACAACTACAACGGTCGTTTGCGTTCCTCTGAAATTCTTTTGCAGGAAGATGGCACAGCGCGCATGATTCGTCGTGCTGAAAGACCTGAGGATTATTTCGCAACCATTTACGGTTTTGATTTTGACAGGTAAGTCTTGGAAAAGACTAGGGAATTTGGTATAATAGGAATATTGAAAGATTGTTAAAAACAATCCATAATTATACTTTTTAGAAGAGTCAGGAGATTGACAGATGAACTTAGGTTTAGCTATTTTACTTATTGTATTGGCATTTGCAGGTGGTGTGGCCTTGGGTATTTACTTGTCACGTAGACAGGTAGAAAACTACATTGCTGATAAACCAATTTTGGATGAGAATGCTTTACGTTTGATGATGAGCCAAATGGGTCAAAAACCGAGTGAAGCAAAAGTTCAACAAGTGCTTCGCCAAATCAAGAGCCAACAAAAAGTAGCAAGCAAGAAAAAATAATCAAACTGGGACTGGGATATTCATTCCCAGATCCCATTTTTTGAGTAGGAAAAGAAAGGCTAGTCAGATTATCTGGCTATTCTCAGTATTATGGATAATCGACCAATTGGTTTTTTAGATTCAGGTGTGGGAGGATTAACGGTTGCGCGTGAATTGATGCGCCAGCTTCCCCACGAAGAAATCGTTTATATCGGGGACTCGGCACGGGCACCTTATGGACCCCGTCCAGCGGAACAAATCAGAGAATATACTTGGCAGTTGGTCAATTTTCTATTGACAAAGAATGTGAAAATGATTGTTTTTGCATGTAACACGGCGACTGCAGTAGCTTGGGAAGAAGTCAAAGAAAAATTAGATATTCCTGTTTTGGGGGTTATTTTACCAGGGACGTCGGCGGCCATTAAGGCAACAAAAGCTGGAAAAATAGGCGTCTTGGGGACTGTTATGACCATTCAGTCTGATATTTATCGAGAAAAAATTCAAACGCTATCTCCAGAGACACAGGTAGAAAGTCTGGCATGTCCAAAGTTTGTCCCTCTGGTTGAGTCTAATAGTCATCAGTCTAGCCTAGCAAAGAAAGTTGTTTATGAGACCTTGCGTCCGCTCTTAGGAAAGGTGGATACATTGGTTTTGGGCTGTACTCATTTTCCATTGTTGCGTCCGATTATTCAGAATGCGATTGGGAAAGATGTTAAACTGATTGATAGTGGGGCAGAATGTGCGCGGGATATTTCAGTTTTGTTAAATTATTTTGAAATCAACCATAGCCGCACAGAAAAGGATATTCAGCACCGTTTTTACACAACTGCTAGCCCAGCGGCCTTTAAGGAAATTGCTGAAAGCTGGATGGGCATTGATATTTATGTGGAGCACGTAGCATTATGACAGAAAAAATTTATGAATACAGAGATGAGCATAATTGGTTTATTGGTAAGTGGGAGGGTTTTAACTCGATTGCTGGTATTGGAAATGTGAGTGATGAAGAACATTTTTACCTCAATAGGCTTTTGACTCGCCTAAACCCTCCAACTGATAATGATGTTCTTTCGGGCTATGGTGTGACAATTGTAAGGAAACAATCTGATTTCCAGCTTTTTCGCTTTATAGTGGAAATCATCAAGACAGAAACAGGTCGTGACTTGCAGGTTCTCCAACACCAAGGGGCTATTCTGGTAACAGAGAATGACAAACTTCTCTTGGTTCATCTGCCCCAAGCAGGGGTTAGCATGGCAGATTTCTTCGGTCAAGACAAGGGATTGGCAAGCGTGGGAGATACCATCTTGATCGCTACAAAAAATGAAGGCAAGACCAAGGAATTTCGCAAGTTTTTTGAGCGATTTGGCTATCAGGTCGAGAACCTCAACAACTATCCAGATCTTCCAGATGTAGCAGAAACAGGTATGACTTTTGAGGAAAATGCACGCTTGAAGGCTGAAACCATAGCAGAGCTGACAGGCAAGATGGTCTTGGCAGATGATTCAGGTCTGAAAGTTGATGCTTTAGGTGGCTTGCCAGGAGTTTGGTCTGCCCGTTTTTCAGGACCAGAAGCAACGGATGAACGCAATAATTCTAAATTGTTGCACGAGTTGGCGATGGTATTTGAAATAAAAGATCGTTCTGCACAATTCCATTGTACCCTAGTTATGGCTGCTCCAAATCGTGAGAGTTTGGTTGTTGAAGCTGACTGGGATGGATATATCGGAATGGAGCGACGCGGTGAAAATGGGTTTGGCTATGATCCACTCTTTCTTGTCGGTGAGACAGGTAAGACTGCGGCAGAATTGAGCTTAGAAGAAAAAAATCAAATTTCTCATCGTGCGCAAGCATTAGAAAAATTAGTGGAGGCATTTCCTGTATGGCAGGAGCAAGCAAAACAATCTTAGTCATGAGTGATTCTCATGGGGATAGACAGATCGTTGAAGAAATTAAAAACCGTTATTTTGGTAAGGTCGATGCAATCTTTCATAACGGAGATTCTGAACTAGATAGTCAAGATAGTATTTGGGATGGAGTTTACGTTGTCAACGGGAATTGTGACTACTTTGGTGGTTACCCAGACCAATTGGTTACCAATTTGGACGATGTGACCATTGCACAGACTCATGGTCATCTTTATGGCATTAATTACGGCTGGCAACGGTTGGATTATTGGGCACAGGAAGTTGATGCGGATATTTGTTTGTATGGGCATCTGCATGTACCTGATGCTGAAGTTCGAGGCAAGACGCTCTTTCTCAATCCTGGCTCCGTTAGCCAACCACGTGGTCTGGTTAAAGAATGTCTCTATGCCCTTGTAACCATCTCTGATGATTATTTTCATATTGATTATTATAACCGACAGCACCAACTCTACCCAGCATTGACAAAGGATATTTCAAGATGATTGCACGTGAATTTGAAGCCTTCTTGTTAGAACAGGAAGAAACCTTCCTTACTCCTGCTGAAAAATTGGCAGTTTTGGTGGAGAGTCACAATATTGACCATGCAAAACTGTTGCTTAGCCACACAACCTACTCGCGTGTACCTGTAGTGACAGAAGATGGAAACTATTTTGGAACAATTGGTTTAACTGAAATTATCAAATACCAGTCAGATAATGAACTGACCGATGATGAATTAAATGTAGATATCTCCCTCATTGCAAAAACGGATGAAGAAACCGTTGGCCTAGATTATGACTTAACGGAAGTAATGCGAAAATTGGTAGATCAATCTTTCTTACCCGTCCTTGGAGAAAACGGGAAATTCGTAGGTATCATTACTCGAAAATCTATTTTAAAAGCAATCAATGCACTTCTACATAATTTTCCACTCGCTTCAAAAGAAGGAAAAAAATGAAACAAGCGATTGAATCCTTTATCAAAAGCAAAAATATCAGCCTAAATAGTCAAAAATCCTATACCTATGATTTACAGCAATTTTTGACAGTGACTAAGGGAGAGATTTCCCAGCAGTCCCTACTGATCTATCAACAGTTTCTCTTGGACCTGAAACCTGCTGCTCAGAAAAGAAAAGTATCAACTATCAATCAATTTCTCTATTTCCTTTATGAAAGTGGGCACATGGATCGTTTCTATAAACTGCAGGCAATGGCAAGCTCTGGTCGTGTCAAAAAGCGGATGGAACGTGAAGATTTATCGTTGCTTTTTCGGGAATCACCATTTCTTGATGGGCAGCTCATTACACTTTTGATTGCATTGCTAGGACTTACGCCTAGTGAAATAGCAGAGCTAAAGAGTGAGCAGATTAACCTAAACTTTCAAGTTATGACAGTTGAGAAGGGAGCTACCAAACGGGTTCTTAGTTTGCCAAAGGAACTTCTTTCCTATTTAGAAAACCATCTAACTGGAAAATATGTATTCGATAAGAAAGGGTATCCATACTCTCGTCAATGGTTCTTTAATCGGATGAGTGAATATCTATTATCTATAGGAAAATCCGATTGGACTGCCCAAAAATTGCGAGAACAATTTATTCTACAACAGATAGATGAAGGAAAATCTTTGGACCAAATCGCCAAGGAGTTAGGACTGAAAACAAGCGTGAGTTTGGATAAATTTAGATAATGGATATTAAATTAAAAGATTTTGAAGGACCCTTAGATCTCTTACTCCACTTGGTATCCAAGTATCAGGTAGATATTTACGAGGTTCCAATTACGGAAGTTATTGAGCAATATTTAGCCTACATTGCGACCTTACAGGCCATGCGATTAGAAGTAGCGGGAGAATATATGCTAATGGCTAGCCAATTGATGGTGATAAAAAGCCGTCGTTTATTGCCAAAGGTCGTTGAACAGATAGATCCTGAAGATGATCCGGAAATGGATCTCTTGGATCAATTAGAAGAATACCGGAAATTTAAGCTTCTCAGTGAAAAAATGGGGGAGCAACATAATGAACGGGCACATTATTTTTCAAAACCAAAGCTAGATTTAGTCTGTGAGGATGTCCAACTAGCGCAAGATAAAACGGTGATTGATATTTTCCTAGCATTTTCAAAAGTAATGGCAGAAAAACAAGCCAGTTTGCGCCAGTCTCATGCAACAATTGCACGGGATGAATACAAAATTGAAGATATGATGGACTTTGTACGTAATCGTTTCCAGAGTCATCCACGCATCGAACTTAGTCAGCTGTTTCTGGAAAGTCAGGATATTAACGAAGTGATTACGATGTTTCTCGCAACCCTGGAATTGGTCAAGGTTCATGAAATTGTATTGGAACAGGCTGAAATATTTGGGGATATTTATTTAGTAAGGAGAGAAAATGAATCGCTTAGCTGAAATCGAAGTCCTGCTCTTTGTGGCTGGAGAAGAAGGGTTGACCTTACGCAATCTTGCAGAGATGTTGGAATTACAACCAACAGCGGTTAATCAGCAATTAGAGAAACTCAGTGAAAAATACCAAGCGGATCCCGATTCAGGCTTAGCTCTCTTGGAATCATCTAACCGATTTAAATTGGTTACCAAAAAAGAATATGCTGAGCTTCTAAGAATCTATGCCAAAACACCGATCAATCAGACTATGTCGCGAGCACTTTTAGAAACATTGTCTATTGTTGCCTATAAGCAGCCGATTACACGGATAGAAGTTGATGATATTCGAGGGGTTAATTCGAGCGGTGCGATTAGTAAATTACAAGCCTTTGATTTGATTCGTGAGAACGGTAAGAAGGAAGTGCTTGGAAGACCCAATCTTTATGTAACAACGGATTATTTCCTTGATTACATGGGAATAAACAGCTTAGAAGAATTGCCAGATGTATCTGATTTGGAAATTGTCCAAGAGGAGACTGAGTTGTTCTTAGAAAGAAATGAGTTAGAAAATGAGAATTAATAAATACATTGCCCATGCTGGTGTAGCCAGTCGTCGAAAGGCGGAAGAACTGATTAAGCAAGGGCTAGTTACTGTCAATGGTCAGGTGGTTCGAGAGCTAGGGACCCTTATCAAGTCAGGTGATAAGGTTGAAGTGGAAGGACAGCCAATTTATAATGAAGAAAAGGTTTATTACTTACTAAATAAACCACGTGGTGTTATTTCTAGTGTATCTGATGACAAGGGCCGTAAGACTGTCATAGACTTACTGCCTATGGTCAAGGAACGCATCTATCCTGTTGGTCGGCTAGACTGGGATACGTCTGGGGTCTTGATATTGACCAACGATGGGGACTTTACCGATGAAATGATTCACCCACGAAATGAGATTGATAAGGTATATTTGGCGCGTGTGAAAGGCATCGCCAATAAGGAAGTCTTACGTCCCTTGACTCGTGGTGTGGTCATCGACGGTAAGAAAACCAAGCCAGCTGTCTATGAAATCATTAAGGTGGATCCTGTCAAAAACCGTTCTGTAGTTGAGTTGACAATTCATGAAGGACGCAATCATCAAGTGAAGAAGATGTTTGAAGCTGTGGGCTTGCAGGTGGATAAACTATCTCGAACCCGTTTTGGCAATCTGGATTTGACTGGCTTACGTCCTGGGGAATATCGCAAGCTGAATAAGAAAGATATTAGTAAGCTCCACACACTGGCTGTTACTAAGACTGTTAAAAAATAATGGTCAGGCTCTTCATCGGCTTGGTTCGGCTTTATCAAACATTCATTTCTCCCCTTTTTCCCCCATCTTGTCGCTATCAGCCGACCTGTTCAAATTACATGATTGAAGCTTTGAATAAACATGGACTCAAGGGCTTATTAATGGGACTAGCTCGAATTGGTCGCTGTCATCCCTTTGTAGAAGGCGGCGATGATCCAGTTCCAGATACGTTTAGTTTACGAAGAAACAAGCATATGTAGGTTATTTGCTTGTTTTTTTCAGGCTTCACGGTCTTTTGTAAAAGACGAATGTTTTTTCAGAAAATATTGCATAATTATTCTTTTTCATGTTGTACTATTCAAAATAAAAAAGTGAGGTAGAGATATGAAAAGGATGAAAAAACTGACTTTGGCTGGAATTAGCTTTTTGTCAATCGAAAGAAAAAACAAATGAAGTGGCTTTGGCTTTTGATTCAGATTGTTTTTCATTGGTATGAGGTCTACCACAGAATAAAACGCATAAAATCGATTTCTTTTACAAGAGTATTGATCTTATGCGTTTTTCTGTTTTTTATACTGGTTGTTCTGTTGAAATACTATTTTTAAGGGGTTTTCAAGATTGTAGAGGTAATCTGTCTGAGTACCTAGGATTCTGAGAATGTTTACTCGCTGTCCTCCTTTATGATTAGGATATCAAGTGTCACTTACTAGTTATCATTCTCACAGAATTTCATAGTTCATCACTGCATACACACCCGAGCAGGGGATGTATAGATTTGCAACTTTCACATTTTCTCCCAAATTTTCTGCGAAAAATTGAAAAAAATTGGGCAAAACGCTTGATTTTCACAGCTAATTGAGCTACAATAATATCACGATTTCATTTATTTACCTCAAACCTGTTGTGAGTTAAGTGAATGAATCATCATTCACCATGCTGTTTGCTGAGCTTGACTCCGGGCAGTGTGGCTATTTTTTTGTCTTCTTTCAATATTGAAAAGAATAGACTGAATTGTTTTTTATTGAAGTCAACCAATCGTTGTCAAGTTAGAGAGGCTATCATGAATATAGAAGAATTAGATTATATTGAAGAAACTGCAAAAAATCATGTGGTTTTGTTTGAACCACAGATTCCACAAAATACAGGAAATATTGCTCGGACTTGTGCTGCGACAAACAGTCCATTACATATCATAAAACCGATGGGTTTTCCAATTGATGATCGTAAAATGAAGCGAGCAGGGTTGGATTATTGGGATAAATTAGATGTTCGCTTTTATGATAATCTGGAAGAATTTATGCGGTATGCCAGTCAACAGGGAGTAGTGCACCTGGTGTCAAAATTTGCAGATAAAACATACTCAGCTGAACAGTATGATGATGGAAAAATCCATTATTTTCTTTTTGGTAGAGAAGACAAGGGGTTACCTGAGGAGTTTATGCGAAAACATCCAGATAAAGCAATTCGCATACCGATGAATGATGAACATGTGCGGAGTCTGAACGTTTCGAATACGGTATGTATGATTGTTTATGAAGCACTGCGTCAACAAAAATTTGTTGGTCTTGAGTTGCTCCATACCTATGAACAAGATAAATTGAAATCATAAAGAAATCATAATATTAAATAATACATCTTAATGTCTTGCATTTGCAAGGCTTTTTTGGTATGATGATAGAGTCTTCAGGGCAGGGTGTGATTCCCGACCGGCAGTGAAAAACGTGGCTATTTTGTTTTAAGACTAGACAGCGAATCGAAGGCCATACTGAATGTATGTCAAGATGAGCTAACACAGTATTAGAACAAAATAGACCGTTGGTAGTCTGCGAGCGAAAGCTGATGTGGTGCAATTCCACAACCGACAGTATAGTCTGGATGGGAGAAGACGAAGTGCACGGTTTTTAGCCTGCTCTTTTGGACTTCTTCAATTTTCAATAATTGGAGGAACCTTTATGACAAACACACGCAAAATGACGATTATCGCCATTCTTTCAGCAGTATCTTTTCTGCTCATGTACTTGAAATTTCCCCTTATTCCAACGGCGAATTTCTTAGAGGTGGATTTTTCACTAGTACCAATCTTATTTGGTCTGTTAATTTTAGATACCAAGGCTAGTTTTGCTATCCTTTTGGTTCGAACCTTGCTCAAACTGATTTTAAACAATCAGGGGCCATCAACCATTATTGGTTTACCGATGAATATCGCTGCCATGTCAATCTTTATTTTAGCGGTGGCATATTTCTGGAAAAAGGATCAGACTATTAAAAATTACATCAAAACAGCAATCGTTGCAACCATTGGTTCGACCTTAGTCATGTTGTTATTGAACTATGTTTATGCAGTGCCAGTCTATGCTGCATTTGCAAACTTTGATATTAAAGAAATTTTAGGCTTGTGGAATTACCTATTGATGATGGTATTACCATTTAATCTGTTACAAGGGATTGTCCTATCAGCAGTATTTTATATTTGCCAAAAAGCTGCTCAGCCAATTTTAAAGAAAGTTTAACCTTTTTAAGGTAAACTATATGTATGAAGAATAAACAAATCCATTTACGAAACGCATCCTTTTTTGCCCTAGCATTTGTTATCTTAGGCTATACGGTAAAATTTTTCCAGACATCTTTAGCGGGGTTTGATTCAACCATTCAAACAGCCATTCGTGGCAATCTATCGAGTGGAGCAACCCAGTTTTGGACGTCTATTACCATTTTAGGAAATACAGTAATTATTTTAGCCATTACCTTGCTTGTGGCGGCATTCTTTTATTTCTATAAGAAGTGGAAGATTGAAGCGTATTTTTTACTTGCTAGCTTTGCAGCGATGGGGGTAGCATCAACAGCCCTGAAATATGTCTACCAACGTCCTCGCCCGAGCATCCAATGGTTAATTGATACAATTGGCTATTCGTTTCCAAGTTGGCACACAGCGTCAACCATGATGATTGCAGGAGCAATTGTCATCGTGCTACAACAACGTATGAAAAAGGGATTGGCGCGAACTGCTGTGCAAGCCCTTCTTGTTTTCATTTCAATATTGGTTGCCATATCTCGTATCTATATTGGGGTACACTACCCAACCGATATTATCGGAGGTTGGTTACTGGCTATCACACTTTTACAAGCCATGTACCCATTTTATGATCAGAAACGGTTTGAATGGCGATTCCAAAGCAAGCAGAAATAACAAAATGAGGCTGGGCAAAAACTAGCTTCTCACAATAAAAAAACGAGCAGTTCCAATTAGGAGTTGCTCGTTTTCCACTTCAT
>NZ_JBMVJC010000040.1:0-14183 GCF_049893385.1 Streptococcus sp. VTCC 12905
ATGTAAATAGAAAAAGGTTCCAGAGTCGACAGGACTTTGGATCCTTTTTCAATATACCTTGTTATTGGGCGGTTACAATAAACCTTGAATTAAGGAAAAAATAAGTATAAATGGTATAATTAGGAGATAGTATAATCAAAAATTAGTACGAATGAAAGGGAGATGAGAAAGGAAGCATGACAAAGTTGATTTTTATGGGAACACCAGCGTTTTCGGCTACTGTCTTAAAGGGGTTATTAGCGGATAATAATTATGAAATACTTGCTATTGTAACCCAACCAGACCGAGCTGTTGGACGAAAAAAGGTTATCCAGATGACACCTGTGAAAGAAGTAGCTTTGGAATACAATTTACCAGTCTATCAACCAGAGAAGCTATCAGGAAGCCAAGAAATGGATGAGCTGATGAATTTAGGAGCAGATGGGATTGTGACGGCAGCTTTTGGGCAATTCCTACCAACCAAATTATTGAACTCAGTTGACTTTGCAGTCAATGTTCACGCTTCTCTTCTTCCTAAATACCGTGGCGGTGCCCCCATCCATTACTCTTTGATTAACGGTGATGACCGTGCCGGAGTAACCATCATGGAAATGGTCAAGGAAATGGATGCCGGTGATATGATTTCCAGCAATAGTATTGCTATTGAAGAAAGCGACAATGTCGGTACCTTGTTTGAAAAGTTGGCTGTTGTTGGTCGGGACTTATTGTTAGAAACCCTACCAGCCTATATTGCTGGTGACTTGAAACCAGTCGCTCAAAATCCTGAACAGGTAACCTTCTCGCCAAATATTCAGCCAGAGGAAGAGGTGCTGGATTGGAATAAGACAGCTCGTCAACTATTTAATCAGATTAGAGGTATGTACCCATGGCCTGTTGCCCACACCTATTGGCGAGGGGAACGGTTTAAAATTCAAGAAGCTGTTGAAACAGGAGGTGAAGGTCCAGCCGGTCAGGTTATTGCTCGAAGCAAGAAAGAATTGGTAATTGCGACAGGTCAGGGAGCACTTTCTCTGAAAACAGTCCAGCCGGCTGGTAAGCCAAAAATGACAATTGCGGACTTCTTGAATGGAGCTGGTCGAGATATCAAGGTGGGAGATCGATTTGGTGGTCAATAAACATGAATCAGCAAGAAGTCTAGCCTTATCCGTATTGGAACAAGTCTTTGATCAGGGAGCTTACTCGAACATCGCTCTCAATAAGGCCCTAGAATCTTCTCGTTTATCAGCACAGGACAAGGGCTTGGTGACCGAGTTGGTTTATGGGACGGTTTCTCGTAAAATTACCCTAGAGTGGTATTTGGCACGTTTTATTGAGGATAGAGAAAAGTTAGATACATGGGTTTACTATCTACTCATGTTGAGTCTGTATCAGCTACTCTATTTGGATAAACTGCCTATTCACGCTGTAGTCAATGAGGCTGTACGAATCGCGAAAAGAGGCCGTGGAACAGACAAGTTTGTCAATGCAGTTCTTCGTAAAATCAGTCAGACTTCGTTGCCAAGTCCATCTGATATTAAACGAAAAAATAAACGGTTATCTATTCAATATTCTGTACCTGTTTGGTTGGTCCAGACCTTAATTACGGAATACGGTGAGGACCGCGCAGAGAAGATTTTACAAAGTCTGCACACTCGAAACAAAGCCAGTGTTCGCGTGACAGATAGTAAACAAGTAAATCGTTTAGCAAGAGAATTAGGTGCGGATGTTTCAAAATTATCACCTTTTGGTCTGGTAAAATCTCATGGACACTTTGCAGGAACAGATTATTTTAAAGATGGGCTTTTAACGATCCAAGATGAAACCAGTCAACTTGTTGCTCCAACGTTGAAACTACAGGGTCAGGAAACAATCTTGGATGCCTGTGCAGCTCCGGGTGGAAAAACCTGTCATATAGCGAGTTATCTTACAACTGGTAAAGTCACTGCATTGGACCTTTATGATCATAAGTTGGCGTTAATTGAAGAGAATGCTCATCGATTAGGGTTGACAAATAAAATAGAAACAATACGATTGGATGCAAGCCAAGTTCATGAAACATTTGATCCCGATAGCTTTGATAAAATATTGGTGGATGCTCCTTGTTCCGGAATAGGGCTTATCCGTCGTAAGCCAGATATTCGTTACAATAAAGCTGCTATGGATTTTGATTCGTTGAAACATATTCAATTGCGAATATTAGACAGTGTTTGCCAAACTCTTAAAATAGGTGGTATAATAACCTATAGTACTTGTACGATTATTACCAAGGAAAACCAAGAAGTGATTCAGGAGTTTTTGGCCAATCATCCGAATTTTGAGCAGGTGCCTCTTGAGCATCCTCTGCCGGATATTGTAGTGGATGGTTGTTTATTGATTACACCGGAGCTATATGAGACAGATGGATTTTTCATTAGTCAAATAAGAAGAAAATCCTAGAATAAGAGGAGGAAGTTGCGTAGCAACTGTATAATAAATATGGAAATTGCATTATTAACTGATGTGGGACTTAAACGTTCAAACAACCAAGATTACGTGAATCGCTATACCAATAGAGCAGGGATTGATTTAATTGTATTGGCAGATGGTATGGGTGGGCATAGAGCAGGGCATATTGCTAGTGAAATGACAGCAACTGATCTCGGAATCGCTTGGGTTGATACTCAATTATCAACATTGAATGATGTTCGCGAATGGATGGTCCATGTCATTGATCAAGAGAATAAAAAAATCCATGAATTGGGACAAACCGAAGAATACAAAGGGATGGGTACAACTTTAGAAGCTGTTGTCATTATCGATAATCAAATGATTTTTGCTCACGTAGGAGATTCACGTATTGGATTGATTCGTAATGGTGAATATACTCGCCTTACAAATGATCATTCTCTAGTTGGAGCCTTGGTAAGAGCAGGTCAATTGACGGAGGAAGAAGCTCAACGCCATCCGCAAAAGAATATTGTTACTCAATCTATTGGTCAAGCAGATCCAGTTGAACCTGATATTGCTTTAAAGACGTTAGAGGCGGGTGATTTTATCATTGTTAATAGCGATGGTTTGACCAATATGGTTTCAGTCGAAGATATACGAGATATTGTGCTTAGCGAGGTTGCGCTGGAGAGTAAGGTTGAGACCTTGATTCGATTTGCGAATAATGCCGGCGGTTTGGACAATATTACAGTTGCTCTTCTACATATAACGGAGGAGGCGCACTAATGATTCAAATCGGTAAAATTTTTGCCGGTCGGTATCGAATTATTCGGCAAATTGGTCGCGGGGGAATGGCAGATGTTTACCTTGCAAAAGATTTGATATTAGATGGTCAAGAGGTTGCTGTTAAAGTTCTTCGCACCAACTATCAGACTGACCAAATTGCGGTTCAGCGTTTTCAAAGAGAAGCACGAGCGATGGCAGAATTGGATCACCCGAATATTGTTCGTATCTCAGATATTGGCGAGGAAGATGGTCAACAATATTTGGCTATGGAGTATGTCAATGGATTAGACCTGAAACGCTATATTAAAGAAAATGCACCTCTTGCAAATGATGTAGCTGTTCGTATTATGGGACAAATTCTATTAGCAATGCGGATGGCACATACTAGAGGAATTATTCACAGGGATTTAAAACCTCAAAATGTACTTTTGACAACGGATGGAGTTGCAAAGGTGACAGACTTTGGTATTGCAGTTGCATTTGCTGAAACAAGTCTGACTCAAACAAATTCAATGCTTGGATCAGTTCATTACCTCTCTCCTGAACAAGCTCGTGGTGCAAAAGCGACGATTCAAAGTGATATCTATGCAATGGGGATTATCCTTTTTGAAATGTTGACAGGGCGAATCCCATATGATGGAGATAGTGCAGTTACTATTGCATTACAACATTTCCAAAAACCCCTGCCATCAGTTAGAGAAGAAAATGCTAATGTTCCACAAGCTCTCGAAAATGTTGTGTTAAAAGCAACGGCAAAGAAGCTTAGTGAACGGTATAAGTCTGTTGCAGAAATGTATGCGGATTTAGCTTCATCACTTTCAATGGACAGAAGTAATGAGCCTCGAATTGTTTTAGAAGGCAATAAAGTCGATACCAAAACCTTACCAAAATTATCACAGGTAAACGTTGAGAATAAGAGTCAGGAAGACAGCGAAAAAAATTTCAAGGAATTGCCTAATAACCAGACCTCTCCTTCAAAAAACGTATCAAAGCAGGCTTTGAAACCACGACGCGGGATGAGGACGCGATACAAAGTTTTAATTGGAGCGATTATTTTGACAATTGCGGCTTTGGGATTTTTGATATACAGTACCCCTTCTACAGTACAAGTTCCTGATGTAGTTGGTGAAACCTTAGATGTTGCAAAGGAAAAAATTGAGGTAGCAGGACTGGTTGTTGGAGATGTAAAAGAAGAGGCCTCGACAGAATATAAGGAAGGAACTGTTATTCGGACTAGTCCTGGGGCCAAGACTTCTAGGATGGAAGGTAGCAAAGTTGACATTTTTGTAGCTAGGGTCGCTATGGTCACTGTACCAAATTTAATTGGAAGCGATGCAGACTCCGCTCAAAAAGAATTGGAAGATTTAGGGTTTAAGGTAATGCTTAAAAAAGAATATAGCGATACTGTAGAAGAAGGCTATGTCATTAAGACAGACCCTGTAGCAAATAGTTCAAAAGAAAAAGGCAGTACAATTACGGTGGTAGTGTCTAAAGGGGTACAACCAAAAACAGTTCCAGATGTTACCGGAAAATCACAAGACACTGCGAAACAACTTCTTGAGGCAGCTGGATTTATTATAGGTACTATTTCAGAAGAGTATAGTGATAGTGTTGCAGAAGGAAATGTTATTAGTACAGATCCTCAAGCAAAAGTAGAATTAGAGAAAGGTTCTATTGTTAATATGGTAGTTTCTAAAGGGAAGGAAATTATCATGCCGGATCTTGTTTCTGCAGGCTATACTTACTCCGAAGCTCGAAATCAGCTACAATCCTTAGGTGTTACCACAATAGAAAAACAAGAGGATCGTAGTTATACAACCACAACTAGTGATATTGTCGTAGGTCAGTATCCTGCTGCGGGCACTGTCATTGATGGACCAGTGACATTGTATGTATCAGTCGCGACTACGAGCACAAATTCTACCAGTACTACAGGTTCCTCCTCAAGTACTTCTACTAGTAGTAGCGAATAGTTTTCATATTTAGTATTATTTATAAAGGGAGAACGATAATGTTCTCTCTTTTAATGTTAGTAAATATACGTATATTTTTGTTTTATAGACATAATTTAATTGGGTATCTTGGTTTTAAATATTCCATCTAAAGAAGGAGTTATTTTTCTGAAATTTTGGTAAAATAATATAGAAAGGAAATAATGATATGTGGAAAATTAGAATATTTCTACTTTTAGAGAGTGTTCTGTTCACTCTAGCCTTGTTCGATGTGGTGGCAAATGAATCAAGTAGAACACTACTATTGATGGCTACACTGCTTCTTGTGATTTGGAATTTTTTAGGAAGAGAGCTCAGTAGTATCCTATTAATTAGTGCAGTCTCTTTAATATTTTTAGTATTTGTATTAAATCCGTTCTTTATCATTGGCATAATGATGCTCGTGGTGTATATGTTGGTGAACTTCTTTTCACGATATGAAAAACGAAATCAGTATACTCATATTATTTTTGATGATCATGCATTGGTTGCCCAAAAAGAAAAAAATAGGTGGTTTGGTGGTCAAAACCATTCGCAGGATCGGTATGGATTTGAAGATATTAATATTGTCCGTCTCTTTGGTAACGATGTAGTTGACTTAGACCAAACAGTACTTGTTGGTCGCGATAATATTGTTGTTATACGCAAAATATTTGGAAAAACAAAAATTATTTTGCCTATCGATGTTGAAATTTCTGTATCTGCTTCAAGCATATATGGTCGTGTTCAATTTTTAGATCTCTCTTTTTGGGATTTGCGAAATGAAAGTATTTCTATAGCTAGCCCAGGTTATCGTGATTCACATAAACGGGTAAAAGTAGTAGTCAATAGTTTGTTTGGTGATGTGGAGGTAATCCGCGTATGATCAAAAGAAGAACCTATTTTCTGCTTGTTTGGCTATCAGCACTGATTGTATTAGTTGTCATTGCATCCGTATTACCATTGTTGAATTATTCGTTATTGAATCCGTCTCTCTGGGTTTCTACGAATCAATTTATAATGACAATCGTTCTATTGATTATTGTGCTGAGCCTTTTTTTGGGAATTTTGGTCCAAACAGTATCCCTCGTATCCACTCAAGTAATACGCTTAAAATTGCAGGCAATTTTGAAAAACAAGCCGATTAAGGACAACCATGAAGAAGATCCCCTTTTATTACAATTATCTGATAAAGTTAAAACTTTAACTAGACAGGTTCAAATGTTAGATAATCAAGACTTGGTAAATCGTGAAGAGATTGTCGAGGGGGAAAGAAAAAGGATTGCAAGGGATTTGCATGATACGGTTAGTCAAGAATTGTTTGCGACGAGTATGATTTTGTCTGGTCTTTCATCTAATATTCTTTCGCTTCCACGAGAAACAGTTCAGGAACAGTTGGTTTTGGTAAAGGATATGATTGAGTCTGCTCAAAGAGATTTAAGGATATTATTGCTTCATCTACGTCCAAGTGAACTTGAAAGTAAAACCTTAGTAGAAGGATTAGAACTTGTATTACGTGAAGTGAGCGATAAAAGTAGTATTGTTGTCCATTTTCAACATGACGTAAATGGATTACCAAAGTTAATAGAAGAACACCTTTTCCGTATTGCACAGGAAATCATTAGTAATACTTTGCGGCATGCCAAAGCCAAGCATTTGGATGTGTACTTATTGCAAAAAGAGACAGAGTTACAGTTGAAAATGACTGATGATGGTATTGGTTTTCAACAGGGTGCTGATGATAAATTGAGTTACGGATTACAAAATATACGTGAGCGGGTCGAGGATATGGCTGGGACGATTGAAATTCGTACGGCTCCGAATAAGGGGGTTGCCATTGATATTCGTATCCCTCTATTGAAAGGAAAAGAAGATGAATGCGATTCGAGTGATGTTGATTGATGACCATGAAATGGTGCGTTTAGGATTAAAAAGTTACTTAAACTTACAGCCAGATGTTGAGGTAGTAGCGGAAGCTGGAGACGGTGAAGAAGGTTTAACAAAGGCACTCGAGGTCAAACCAGATGTCGTTGTGATGGACTTAGTTATGCCTAAAATGACTGGTGTCGAAGCTACTTTAGCATTGTTGAAGGAATGGCCTCAAGCACAAATTGTGATACTAACATCCTATTTAGATAATGAAAAGATTTACCCAGTGTTAGAAGCAGGTGCACGAGGCTATATGTTAAAAACATCGAGTGCAGATGAAATATTATCTGCGATTCGTAAAGTTGCGCGTGGAGAATATGCAATCGAAACTGAGGTTGAGAAAAAAGTGGAGCATCACAAGCGTTACCCAGATTTACATGAAGACTTGACGGCTCGCGAACGTGAAATATTAACCCTTTTAGCAAAGGGGTATGATAATCAACGAATTGCTGATGAATCCTTTATTTCTTTGAAGACGGTCAAAACTCACGTATCTAATATTTTATCTAAGCTAGAAGTCAGTGATCGGACACAAGCAGTTGTTTATGCGTTTCAGCATGGTCTTGTACCACAAGATGAAGAATAGTGATATAATAGAAAGATAGTTAGTTAGCTTCCGGAAAGGATATCGAATATAGTGGATGCAAAATTAAAATATAGAGCCAAAAAAATCAAGATAGTCTTTTTTGATATTGATGATACACTTCGGGTTAAAACCACTGGATATATGCCAGAATCTATTCGGCAGGTCTTTAAATCCTTGAAAGAAAAGGGTATTCTAACAGGAATTGCCTCTGGTCGTACACCATATGGAATAGTGCCAGAAATTAAGGCATTGCAACCGGATTATTTTGCCATGATTAATGGCTCATATGTTGAAAATGCCAAAGGGCAAGTGGTCTACCATCAACCAATGTCTTCTGAGTTGGTGAAGTCTGTAATAGACTGGACGAAGGAAGTTGGTATTGAATATGGATTGCTAGGTAGTAAAAAAGGAACTCTATCAGCTCGGACCGATCGGATTAGTCAAGTGATTGATTTGATTTATGATGGCCTGGAAACCGACCCTGAATTTTACAAGGGGAATGATATTTATCAAATGTTGACCTTTGAAAATGATGGACAAAAAGTCGAATTGCCAGCTCAATTGCAGGAAGATTTGCGAACGGTTCGTTGGGATGCTATTTCATCAGATATTGTTTTAAAAGATTCCTCTAAGGCAGCTGGTGTGGCTAAAATAGTTGAAAAACTTGGTTTAAAACCAGAGAATGTTCTTGTTTTTGGGGATGAGCTCAATGACATTGAATTATTTGAGTATGCAGGGATTGCAATTGCAATGGGGCATTCACATCCAGAATTGCAAAAACGTGCTGATTATATTACAAAAAAAGTAGAAGAAGATGGCATTTTTGATGCCTTGGAGAAATTAGGTATGGTCGAGAAAGAAAAAAAATATCCACAATTAGACGTGGTTAAGGCTGAAGGTCCAGTTGCACATATTAAGACGAATCATGGAGTTTTAAATGTAAAACTTTTCCCTGAGATTGCTCCAAGAACAGTAGCAAACTTTGTAGCTCTTTCTAAGGATGGCTATTATGATGGTATTATTTTCCATCGGATTATCAAAGATTTCATGATTCAAGGTGGAGATCCAACTGGAACTGGTATGGGTGGTGAATCAATCTATGGTGGTTCATTCGAAGATGAGTTTTCTATGGAAGCCTTTAACCTTCGTGGTGCCCTCTCAATGGCAAATGCCGGGCCAAATACCAATGGCAGTCAATTCTTTATCGTCCAAAATCAAAATTTTCCTTATAATGCAAAAGAGTTAGAACGTGGTGGATGGCCAAAACAAATTGCTGAAGCATATGTTGACAATGGTGGAACACCGCATTTAGATCAACGGCATACAGTATTTGGACATTTAATGGATACAGCGTCATTTGATGTATTAGATACCATTGCAGCGGTGGCGACGGATTCAGCAGACCGACCGCATGAAGATGTTGTGATTGAGACAATCGAGATTGAGGATTAAAATGAAAATCGGTGATAAGGTTAAAGGGACAGTTACGGGTATTCAACCATACGGGGCCTTTGTAGATTTGGATAATGGTCAAACTGGGCTCATTCATATTTCTGAAATTAAGACTGGATTTGTTGATAATATATTTGATTATCTTAAAATAGGTCAGGAAGTGATTGTACAGGTTGTTGATTATGATGAATATTCAGGAAAAGCGAGTTTATCTATTCGCACACTTGAAGAAGAATATCAAAAAATTCCTCGTCATCGCCGTTTTACGAATGAACGTCATAAAATAGGGTTTGCTCCGTTAGCCAAACATTTGCCAACATGGATTAAGGAAACAAAAGAATTTTTAGATAAAACGAAAAAGGCTAAGGGAAATCCCTAAGCCTTTTTGAAATAGTATGTTTTTCGCAATCTACATTATCAGTTGACAACAACCATGACAAGCGAAAAGCTCCAAGAGGAGCTTCCGGTCTGTTCTCTAAAAATAAGAATATAGTAGAGTCCAATCATTGACTCTTTTAATTTTCATTGAAAATTAGTCATTAAATTCGTAAAGTGCAGTTGATAAATAGCGTTCGCCATTATCTGCCAAAATTGCTAAAACTTTTTTACCTGCACCTAATTCCTTGGCAACTTCAATAGCTGCGTGTATCGCTGCACCGGATGAAATACCAACAAGGAAACCTTCTTGTCCACCGATGGCACGTCCAGTAGCTAAAGCATCATCAGATTTTACTCGAATAATACCGTCGTATGAATTGGTATCCAAAGTATCTGGAATGAAACCAGCTGAAATTCCCTGAATCTTATGTGGGCCAGGTGCTTCGCCGGAAAGAACAGCGGACTCATCAGCTTCTACAGCATATACAGCAATGTTAGGATTGGCAGCTTTCAAAACATGAGAAACGCCGCTTATTGTACCTCCGGTACCAACACCAGATATAAAAGCGTCTAACCCAGTTGGACCAAAATCTTCCAAAATTTCCTGTCCTGTTGTATCTTCATGAATTTTTGGATTTGAAGGGTTGGCAAACTGGAATGGGACCCAACCATTTTTTTCTTTAGCAATTTCTTGTGCTTTAGCGATTGCACCTTTCATACCTTCGCTACCGGGAGTAAGTACTAAATCAGCCCCATAAGCTTGGATGATTTTGCGACGCTCAATACTCATTGTTTCAGGCATAACAATAATCACTTTATAACCTTTTGCCGCACCAACCCATGCAAGTCCGATTCCGGTATTACCACTTGTTGGCTCTACAATTGTATCACCTGGTTTGATAGTACCAGCTTTTTCTGCATCCTCAATCATTGCCAAAGCAATACGATCTTTAACAGAAGAACCAGGGTTAAAAGCTTCCAACTTAACATAAACATCTGCCGCACCTTCAGGTACGATATTGTTGAGTTTAATAATTGGTGTGTTTCCTACTAATTGCGTAATATTTTGATAAATAGCCATAAGGCACCTCCATTTAAAGTTACTGATCTTTATATTATATAGTAGAAAATGAAAAAAGTATAATAAAAAAAAACTATCTCAGTGATAGTCTTTTTTTAATAGATTGGGATCTCAACAATTCGAGAGTAGGTTTTTTCTGCGGTTATTTTTCCATGGTAAAATTCAATCAGACTTGCCAAGGTTTGCTCTAAACAATCCTTATCCACAAAAACCATGGTTGAAACTTCAGTAGTAAACTGGGTATCAAATTCTTCTAAGCCCTGCTCTGCTCGCCAATTGGCAAACTCTTGATATTGGGCGTAGGACATGATAATAGAAATTCCTTCTTGTTCCTTGACTTTTACTACTCCGATATTTTTTACTGCATTAGCCACTGCTCCAGCGTAGGCACGAATGAGACCACCCGCCCCTAATTTTATGCCTCCGAAATACCGAGTGACAACAGCTACGACATTTGTCAACTCGTGGTTTTCTAAAACGGTTAGCATGGGTACGCCGGCTGTTCCAGAGGGCTCCCCATCGTCTGAGGAACGCTTGATTTCCATACTTTCTCCAAGGATGAAAGCAGAGCAGTTATGGTTAGCTTTGTAGTGCTCTTTTTTTATCTTGTTGATAAAGTCGCGAGCTTCCTCCTCGCTAGTCACTCGTTTCAAAAAGCAGATAAAGCGGGATTTCTTAATTTCTTCCTCAACCAGACCATCTTCTATAATTGTCTTAAATTCTTTCATAATTAAATTGTACTAATTTTTTTACAAGCTGACAAGAATTTCCGAATAAATAAGTGATGAATGAACTAGAGAATTACCATGGAAGACTTTTTACTAAATACCAATTAACGTCAGAAGAAAGAAAAAAAGCAAAAACAATTTCCAGTGTAGTAGGAAAGAATTCTTGTTTCCGATGCGGTACATCGTTTGAGGAAGAAAACAAGCTGCCAAATGCTGCGTATTATTGTCGGGCTTGTCTCCTTTTGGGGAGAGTTCGAACAGATGAGAAACTCTACTATTTTCCACAGAAAGATTTTTCAATGAATGCTTGTCTTCTATGGAAGGGGGCGCTGACCGATTGGCAACAACGAATATCAGATGGACTAGTTGCGAATGTGGAAAAACGACAAGCAACTCTTGTTCATGCTGTAACAGGTGCGGGCAAAACGGAAATGATGTACCATGCTGTTGCATCACTAATTAATAAAGGAGGTGCTGTATGTCTAGCCAGTCCAAGAATTGATGTTTGTATTGAACTCTACAAGCGACTACAAAATGATTTTTCGGTCCCAATTAGTCTGCTACATGGGAAATCAGACCCATATTTCAGAACGCCACTCGTTGTTGCGACCACTCATCAGTTGTTAAAGTTCTACCAGGCATTTGATTTGGTCTTGATCGATGAAGTAGATGCTTTCCCCTATGCAGACAACCCAATATTATATCGAGCAGCAGATAATGCAGTTAAAGTAGACGGTGTTTTAGTATTTTTAACAGCAACCTCTACGGATGAATTAGATAAAAAAGTCAAATCAGGTAAATTGCAAAAAATCAGTCTCCCTAGACGTTTTCATGGAAACCCGCTTATGGTTCCGCAAAAGGTCTGGTTTTCCAAATTCGATACATATTTGAAGAAAAATAAATTAGTTCCAAAACTCAGAAACGCCATTCAAAAGCAAAGAGAAACAGGCTATCCATTACTTATTTTTGTACCAGAAATTTCGAAAGGATTGGAATTTGCAACCATAATGGAACAAATCTTTACAGAAGAAACAATTGGTTTTGTATCGAGTCAGACAGACAATCGGCTTGAAATAGTGGAAGGATTTCGCAACAAAGAAATTACAATTTTAATTTCTACTACAATCTTAGAGCGTGGTGTAACATTCCCAGGAGTAGATGTCATTGTTGTTCAAGCCGATCACTACTTATACACGTCATCGAGTCTCGTGCAAATTTCAGGTCGGGTCGGAAGAAGTATGGACCGTCCGACGGGCTTACTTCTGTTTTTTCATGAAGGAAGTACGCGATCAATTGAAAAGGCAATTGCAGAAATCAAACAAATGAATAAGGAGGCAGGTTATGTCTAATTGTTTGCTCTGTTCCCAGAACCTGAAAAACCAAATAAAATTTTCGGAAATATTCATTTTTTGTAGAAAAAAATCAGGTATCTGCTCAGATTGTTTAACATCTTTTGAAGAAATATCGGAAAAACATTGTCCGTATTGCTATAAAAATGGAGTTATCGAACGTTGCACGGATTGTCAGTATTGGTTAAGTAAGGGAATGTCGGTTTCTCATACTGCATTATTCAAATACAATAAAGCGATGGCGAATTATTTTAGTAAATACAAATTTCAGGGAGACTATATTTTAAGAAATGTTTTTGCAAAAGAGATTAAAAAAGCACTAGGTCAATTCCCTGGTTATACAATTGTTCCAATTCCAATTAGCGAAAATCGAAAAGAAGAACGTGGTTTCAATCAAGTAGAAGGGATATTGACCGCAGCTAATATATCCTATGAATTACTTTTGGGAAAACAGGATAGTAAAAAACAATCATCACAAAATAGGAAGGAGCGTTTAGAGATGCACCAACAGTTTTTTCTCCAAGATGAAAAAAATATCCCTGACAAAATTTTATTGATTGATGATATATACACAACAGGCTCAACATTACAATCAGCAAAACACACGATTATGAAAACAGGAAAGAAAGAAATCAAGACATTTTCACTAGCAAGGTGAGAAAACGGTTGCAATTTTGTAGTAATATGGTATAATAATAATAGAGAAAAAAGGCGAAAGCCAAGAAAGAGGTACTAATATGATTAAATTCAGTATTCGTGGAGAAAACCTTGAAGTGACAGATGCTCTTCGTACTTATGTTGAAGAAAAAGTTGCAAAAATTGAAAAGTATTTCACTGAAGAGCAAGAATTGAATGCAAAAGTAAATCTCAAAGTTTACAGAGATAAACGTTCAAAAGTTGAGGTGACTATTCCCCTCGGAAGTATTACTCTAAGAGCAGAAGATATATCTCAAGATATGTATGGTTCAATTGATTTAGTGGTTGACAAAATTGAACGTCAAATCCGTCGCAATAAAACAAAGATTGAAAGAAAACATCGACAAAAAGTGGCAACTGGTCAAGTCTTTACAGATGAATTAGTAGAACAAGTAGAAAATGAAGTAAAAGTTGTTCGCACAAAGCAAGTTGATTTGAAACCAATGGATATGGAAGAAGCAATCTTGCAACTTGAGTTACTCGGTCATGATTTCTTTATCTATACAGATGCAAATGACGGAACAACTAATGTATTGTATAAACGTGAAGATGGTGATTTAGGACTACTTGAAGTTCGCTAATAATATAAAATCTAAAATACAGTTGAGTCGCAAGAGAACTTGCGGCTTTTACTATTTCTATATTCAAGTTTATACTAATCATCGATCGCATCTTATCAAATGTCCTTCATTGATGGGTTAAAATGAGCAGGTGCTAGGACCTAAATTTGAGCCCAAATTTCAAGAAAAAAAACGAAAAAAGTTTGAAAAAGTAGTTGACAATAATAAGTGAAGATGATAGAATAATTGAGTTGTCTCATGA
>NZ_JBMVJC010000041.1:0-14158 GCF_049893385.1 Streptococcus sp. VTCC 12905
TCGGCTGAATTTCATCAAAATCAGCTTGAATCTATCTGTGTTTTTTATTTACTGGCTAGTTTTTGCCCAGCCTCATTTTGTTATTTTTTGAGAGTATAAGATTTATTAAATCCATCTAATACTAATTCTATTTTCCTGGATACTTATTTAATTTTTAATTGGTCCATTTGCACTGGCTTCTACAGCATCCTTAATGGTTGTTGCAAAGATTGTTGCTCCGTCTGTTTCGAGATTGAAATGCACAAGGTCTGTATTGATCCAGATGTTTGGGTTGTCTTTCGCAGCTTGATACCAGTCAGCAATCGAAATATAATCATATTGGTTTGCCAATTCTTTTTCGTATTGGCCTGTCTGATAAGCAAGTGAATTGCTTGGAGTATAATTACCATCATAGGGTGTGACAAAGATCAGTCTGTGCCCTTTAGGAAATTCTTTGACAAGCTGATCTAATAATTCTTGATAATTATCACTTGTATTGGTCCCTAAGGCAACTACAACAGTTTGTTTAAGGATATTATTTTTCTTGTATAAGCTGATTAGACCGGAAATCTCAGTTAGATGCCGGCTAACAGTTCCATCGATTTGTGCGTCAGGTAAAGCTGTTTGAACAGCTGAGCTAGCACGGACAGTAACAGAGTCACCGAAAATGGTTACCCCCTCTTGAATCTCATAACTGGTTGCTTGAGCATTTTCTACACCAGCTCGAGTGGTGGCCAATTGCGTTTGAGCTTGGTAAAGTGAGCTGATCATATTTTCTTTATCAAAATTTCCTAGTTTAGGCGCAAATAAGCAGATCGCGATATTCAGAACAGTTAGTAGTAAAAAACCGATGGTAATATGTTTCTTATAAGGCTTTAAGTCGACCGCTAGACCAAATAATTTTCCTACTTTACCTACAATATATGGTTCCAAAACATAGAAGGAAATGGTTGATAGGATAGTAGAAAAAATGAGAGATAGCATAACAGCCACAATACTTGGGAGTAATTGAGAAAAGATGATGAGAAATGGCCAATGGAAGAGATACATTCCATAAGAAATGTTGGCAATGAACAAGATGGTCTTTGGCTCAGTAATATGAGGTGTTTTCTCATGAAGGATTCGAGCCGAGAAGATCATTGCAGCTGTTGCCAAACCGGACAAGAGGAAACCAAAAAGGTAAGTCCAAATAGAGCTGAATTGAAGGAAAAATAGAAGGAGTAATTCAATGCCGAAACCACCTGCAAAAATGAGTAATAGATTTCGGATAGAGAATTGCTCAACTAGTTTGTGGAAGGAGTGCGTTGTTTGTTTTACACCAACTATTGTAGCTAATATGCTTCCGATAAAGAATGGAAATATATGTGTAAAGGTTGAGTAGTAGATTGCTGAATAGTTGCTGATAAAGAAAGCCGAAATGAACATTCCCAAGAAACTGAAGAGAAATAGAATGCTTGAACTTAGGAAAATGGTTCCTCTCAATTGTCCAATTGTTCGAGCAGTCCTTGCCATGAACCAAATGAATCCTGCCCAGATGATATAGAATTGCATCTCAATAGCGAGCGTCCAAGTGTGTACGAACAAATGAGGAGAAAACTGATTTTCATAGCTTCCACCAGAGAGGATTTCAAAAAAGTTTGTTACAAAACCTAAAGCAGCAATGATTTGACTACCGATATTAGCGATGAAGTCATTCCGAATGGTCAGAGCAAGTGGTACGACGAGCAAGATAGTCAGTACTAAAGGCGGTAAAATACGATAGATTCTACGACGGAAAAAGGCAATGATGTCAATTTTTTTGTGTGCTGCAAATTCATCAATAAGCATTGCAGTTGTCAGATAACCAGACAGGGTAAAGAATAGGTCTACCCCAACAAAGCCACCTGGAAATTGTTTAATAAAATAGTGATAAAGTAAGACAAATAAAAGTCCAATGACCCTAATAACCGATAACCATTTAATTCGCATGTTGATAAATCCCCTGTTTAAATGTTCCTTCGTATGTTGCTTGTCCTTCGGTGGTTAGTTTTCCTTTTCCATCCGCATAGCCATTTTTGAATTGACCAGTGTAGGTCCAGCCTTGAGCTGACTTATAGGTTCCTTTTCCATTGAAAATTCCATTGGAGAATTCCCCTTCATATGTATCTCCATTTTCAAAGGTAAGTTTTCCTTGACCATTCATTTTAGAGGCGACAACATACCCTTCATACTTGATTTTTCCATTATCTAGGGTTAGGACTTCCTTGCTATTCATTCGTCCAATAAAGGTAAACACTGCACACAAGGCGAGCAGTACAACAGTCGCGATTTCAAGATTCTTGCGTGTTATATGTGGTTTCATTGATGATAATTGTAACTCTTTCATAGAAATTCTCTTTCAATATATTTGATTCCGAACTTTAATCATACCGGAATAAGATGCCGATAGAATCAAACATAGTTTACCATTTTTTTACAAATATTACAAAAATATTACACAGCGGAAATTATTATAGGTTTTTGTTTTGCAATATATCTAGCCATCTGGAACAGCCACTTTTTACTATCTCGTAGGTTTCGTCAAAATCGCCAGTATACCATGGGTCGGGGACTGATTCCTCTGTGAACTGAAAAATTTTATTTTGGGCAGAAGAGGGAGCCATTCTTTTCAAATCTTGGACATTCTGACTATCCATTCCAATGATAAGGTCAAATGTCTCAAAGTCTTTCTGACTGATTTGTTGCGATGTTTTTGTGCTATCATAGCTGATATTGTGTTTTCTGAAAATATTTTGCGTTCCCGGATGAATGGGATTTCCGTGTTCCCAGCTAGATGTTGCTCGACTTTCAATATATACTTGATTTGTTAAATCTTTCATAACGAACTCTGCCATTGGACTGCGACAAATATTTCCAAGGCAGACAAAAACAATTTTTTGCATACTATTTCCTTTCGCTACAGAAGAAAAAGGAGTTGGATAGAATTCATACTAATTGTCTGAATTCCCCACAACCCCTTATTTTCACCTTGAGTAATTAACTATAGGAAGTCAACCTATATGAATTATATGTTATTTGTCTTCCTTGTCAAATGCATTTTTAATGCCCTGCACTGCACCTTCGATACTGTCTTTTGCATCTTCAACCAGTTCTTTAGCTTTTCCGATTCCCTTTTCGACAATTCCTTCGACTTCGATTTCCTTGTCACCTGTTAATTTACCAAAACCTTCTTTTACTGAGCCTGATAATTGTTCCAATTTTGCACTGATTTTGTCTTCTGACATAAGATTTCCTCCATGAATGTTTAATGGGGCGATGATTTTCTAAAAAAGAAAATCACATACTATTCTTACTTACTAGTCTAACCTATATAAGTTAATATAGCAAGAAATTTGTCTGTTGATAAGCCAGCATTTACTGAGGGGTAATTCTTGCAATTTTTCCTTTTTTTATTTATAATTATTATAAATAAAAGAAAGGATGATATATGATGAAACAAAAATATTATCAATCTCCAGCAGAAATTGCGTCTTTCAGCCCGCGTCCATCACTGGCTGATTCTAGGGCTGTTTTGAATCAAGCGGTGGCCGATTTATCAGTAGCCCATTCAATCCTCCATCAAGTTCATTGGTATATGCGTGGTCGTGGCTTTATGACTTGGCATCCAAAGATGGATGAATATATGGAAGAAATCGATGGTTATTTGGATGAGATGAGTGAGCGACTCATCACCTTGGGTGGGGCACCATTTTCTACTCTTAAAGAGTTTAGTGAAAATAGTCAGCTCAAGGAAGTTCCTGGTGATTACAATCTAACGATTGAAGAACAATTGGCGCGTGTGATAGAGGTGTTCCGCTATCTGGCTGCTCTTTTCCAAAAGGGATTTGATGTTAGTGATGAAGAAGGTGACAGCGTAACCAACGACATTTTCAATGTGGCTAAGGCTAGTATTGAAAAACATATTTGGATGCTACAGGCAGAACTTGGTCAAGCACCTAAGTTGTAAATAGATGAAGGGTCCACAGTAGGGCTCTTTTTTGCTGTATTATTTAATACTCTTCGAAAATCAAAATTATCCGTTGTCAACTTGCCTTGATGAATTCCAGCTCTATCTTCGACTTTGTTTCCTAGGCTACTTTTGATTTTCATTGAATATAATATGACATTTGTCATATGAGTCCATGACAAAGTCTTCTGGTAGTTCCTCCTTTTTCGAGATATACTGTCTATGTAGGATATTTAGGAAATAGGAGGTAGAAAGATGATAGAAGTACGAGCACTAGACAAGGCTATCAAAGGTCGGACAATCTTGTCCAATATTTCCTTTGAAATTAAGTCTGGGGAATGTGTGGCCTTGATTGGTCCAAACGGTGCTGGAAAGACGACCCTCATGTCTTGTTTGTTGGGAGATAGGAAGGCGACGAAAGGGCAGGTTTTGTTGGATGGTCTGGCTCCACGGGCTCAGTCTAATAAGGAAAAGGTGGCAGTCTTACCACAAGAAAATACTATCCCGACAGACCTGAAGGTCAAGGAATTACTTCACTTTTTCCAAGCTATTTACAAAGATAGTCTGACAGATGTAGAAATCGACAGCCTGCTCTGCTTTTCCCCAGAGCAAAAAAATCAACTGGCCGGCAAGCTATCGGGTGGTCAGAAGCGGCTCTTGGCCTTTGTCATCTGCCTGATTGGCAAGCCCAAGTTGCTCTTTTTGGATGAGCCAACGGCGGGCATGGATACGTCGACCCGTCAGCGTTTTTGGGAGATTGTCCATGACTTGAAGGAAAAGGGAGTGACCATTTTTTATACCAGCCACTACATCGAGGAAGTGGAGCATACGGCGGAGCGGATTTTAGTCTTACATCAAGGCCGACTCTTGCGGGATACGACGCCATTTGCCATGCGGAGTGAGGAGCAGGAAAAAGAAGTAACTTTGCCGATTGCCTTTGCGGTGGTGGTGGAGGACTTGGACGCGATTGATAATATAAGCTATAAGCAGGACACAGTCAGCTTCAAGACCCGAGCTATTGAGCAGGTTTGGGCAAATTTGCAGGAAGCAGGCTGTCGGATTTCAGACTTAGAAGTGCAGAACAAGACCCTACTCAACAGCCTATTTGACAAGACAAGGGAGGAAGAGTTATGAAAGCATTGATTCAAGTAGAAATCATTAAATTATCCAGAAGTTTGGGAGTTTTTCTCCTGTCTATCGGTATGCCCGTTATCTTTTTCTTGATTTTTTCATCAACGGTCCAGTTTGACGATGCGGCCATGCAAAAGGCCTTCATCCAGTCCTATATGCTGACCATGACGGGATTTTCCATGTCGGGCTTTGCCCTCTTTACCTTTCCCATGATGCTGGCGGAGGATAGAAACAATAGTTGGCTGACCTTTATTCAGCATTCTCCTCTGCCAATCTGGCAATACTACTTCTCTAAAATTGTGCGGGTCTTGCTCTGTTTTGCGTCTTCCATTGCCATTGTCTTTGCGGTGGGTGGCTTGATCAAGGGAGTTGAAATGACCGCTCAGGAATGGGTGATCTCGGCTCTCTTACTTTTAGTAACCTCTATCGTATTTCTAGCTATTGGCTTGCTTTTGGTGCAAATTCAGTCGGAACAAACCATGTCGGTGGTAGCCAATCTACTCTATTTTGTCCTTGCTATCATGGGCGGATCTTGGATGCCTGTCTCTCTCTTTCCTGACTGGGTGCAACGGATATGTAAACTCATGCCCAGCTACCATGTCAACCAGCTGGTGACCACCTATGCCCAAGAGGGAGATTTTCTCTGGAAATCCTTGCTAATTGTCCTAGGATATGCCATAATTTTCTTAGGAATTACTCTGGTTATGAATAGAAAATCCGAGCAGCAGTGAGGTGACAGATGATATTTGAAAAAAGAAAGGTGCCGCTCATGTTCTTCGTGAGCATGGTCTTTCTCTATTTTCCCTTTTACTATGCCCAGTATAGTCCCAATCCGACGGCAGTTGTCCTAGCGACCATTCTCTTTGCCTTGGTCTATTGCTCCCTCTTTTACACCGACCATAAGCTCTATTCCCTGCTGGGTTGGTTTTACCTGATTGGCTATATCGCCGTCATGAGTTTTTGGGGTAATCTGCAATTTTCCCTCTTTATCTTCAACCTGTCCAATATGCTGGGCTGGTATTATAAAGAGAATCGACCGACCTATCGGACGGTGTCCTACGGGCTTTTGTTGCTAGCTATTATCCTATGGGCTCTCTTTGGACCTGTTCCCTTTGAAATGCGAGCCTTTGCCCTCGTCATTCACTTTTTCGGCTTGGCCTTGCTGATTTTCAGTTGGATTGAGACCAAGCGGGAAGCCCTTCAGCAACGCCTACAGGAGCAGAATGCGTCCATCAATCTCCTGCTGGCTGAGAATGAACGGAACCGTATCGGTCAGGACTTGCACGACACATTGGGTCATGTCTTTGCCATGCTGTCTGTCAAGGCCGAGCTGGTCCAGACTCTCTTGGTTCACGAACAGATTGACCAGGCCAAGAAGGAGCTGGCAGACCTTCAGACCTTGGCTAAGGACTCCATGCAGGAGGTCCGCCAGATTGTCCAGTCCCTCAAGCAGCACACCGTGGCAGAGGAACTCCAGATTTTACTGCAGATGTTGGACTTGGCAGGAGTGCACTTAGTTGTCTTGGGCGGGGAAATAGCTGAGCAGCTCAGCTTGCCCGTCCAGAATAAGCTGGCTATGGTGCTGAGAGAGTTGGCCAACAACCTGCTCAAACACAGCCAGGCTAGCAAATGTCGTTTGGTTTTTGAAAATGACCAGCAAGAGTTGGTTTTACACTACGAAGACAACGGTGTGGGCTTTGCCCAGTTGACTGGTCAGGAATTGCATACCATAAAGGACAGGTTGGTAACGGTGAAAGGAAGTTTGGAATTTCTTTCTCTGGCCAAGCCCACCCGCCTGTCCATCCGAATTCCGCTTGAGGAGGTGGTAGAATGAGAATCTTAGTCGCAGAAGACCAAGCAATGCTGCGGGACGCCCTCTGTCAGCTCTTGGGTTTTCAAGATGCGGTTGAGGCTGTTTTACAGGCAGAAAATGGCAGTCAGGCCATTGCTCTTTTGGAAAAAGAGCCAGTAGATGTGGTGCTATTAGATATAGAAATGCCTGAAAAGACGGGCCTAGATGTCTTGGAATGGGTGCGGGGGCAAGCCTTGTCTGTCAAGGTTGTCATCATGACCACCTTCAAGCGACCGGGCTATTTCGAGCGGGCGGTCAAGGCAGATGTGGATGCCTATGTGCTCAAGGAACGCTCCATCGCAGACCTCATGCGGACCATTGAAACAGTCTTGGCGGGGCGGAAGGAATATTCACCAGAGTTGATGGACATTCTCCTGACCCAACGCAGTCCCTTGACCAACCTAGAAAGTCAACTACTCAAGCTGGTGGCAGAGGGGCTGTCCAACAAGGACATCGCCAGCCAGCTCCACCTGTCTGACGGGACGGTCCGCAACTATATGACCTCAATCCTGTCCAAATTAGGTGCTGAAAATCGTACGGCTGCTGTCAGAATTGCGCAGGAAAAGGGTTATCTATAGGCTGGGGGCTTTAGTATATGCGGAAGGATTGTGGAATGGTAGTTTTTTCGTGTTGATAAAGGCAACTGCCTTCAATTTTCTATTGAAAATCTCCTAAAATTCTGCTACAATTTTTCTATGAAAAGACTTTATGATGTACAACAATTGCTCAAACGTTTTGGTATCGTTGTTTATATGGGAAACCGTCTGTACGACATTGAAATGATGCAGATTGAGCTCAATCGAGTCTATCAGGCAGGTTTACTTGATCGATTGGACTATTTGGAAGCTGAACTTGTTTTGAGGCGTGAACATCGTTTGGAGTTAGAGTATCAGAAATTGAAGGAGAGTAGAAAATGAAGTCATTGTGGGTATTTTTAGTATTTTTAATTGTTTTGGGAGCCTGGATGGGCTTTAATTATTGGCGACTACGCCGTGCGGCATCTGTAATTGATAATGAAGAATTTGCAGATAAAATCCATGGTGGTCAGTTGATTGATTTACGCGATCCAAGTGAGTTTAATAGAAAACACATTCTCGGAGCCCGTAATATTCCATATCAACAGTTGAAAATGAGCACAGCTGCTCTCCGTAAAGATAAACCTGTTTTGATTTATGAAAATGACCGTGGTCAGTTGGTAACACCAGCAGCCCTTCATTTGAAGAAACAGGGCTTTAATGAGATCTATATTTTAAGCTATGGTTTGAATGGATGGAATGGGAAAGTGAAAGCTGGAAGATAAACCTTCGTCGTTTTATAAAGATGTGATGGACAATGATGAAAAGAATCCAAGAACTGTTAAGAAATGCCAGTCTTGCTGAGCGTGTACTTACTTTTATTTCGGTAATTTTACTCGTTAGTATTGGGATTGTATGGTTTGTAGGTGTTCACTTAAATTCCACCAATCAAACACAAACAATAGTTCCAACGACTATCCAAGAAAATGTAAAAGTAGCTGAAGAAGCAGTAGCTATGCTTGAGTCTTCCAATACAGAAGATAATCTCCAACATGCAAAAGATGCGATTAATCAATTGTCAGGTGGGACTGTAAAAGAGGAACTTCAAAAGCGCGTAGATGTTGTTGATAAGGCCATGAAGAAAAAAGCTGAGGAGATTAAGAAGGCAAAATTGAAGGCTGAATTAGTTCGAGCAGAAGCAGCGAAGAAATTAGCGGAAGAGCAGAAGAATTCGGAAACTTCTGATAGCTCCACAGTTACAACCTTGGATGAAACTACTACAGGAGGTACAGAAAGCTATCAGGGAGATACCTATAACTACCAACCTTCCTATAATTATGTTGATCCAGGGAATTCGTCTGTTTATACTCCTCCAAGCAGTTCTTCTACAGTGGAATCTTCGAGTTTTTCTCCGCCAACAGAAGTCGTTCCTCCAAGCAGTTTGGAAGTAGTTGTTCCGAGCACACCAACACCAGTAGAGCCATCTAGTTCTACTGAAACCGAGGTTCCAGCAGATTCTTCAATGATAATAGAAGACCAATCCCAGAGGTAGAAATGAATATGGGGAGAGATATTTCTCCTCTTTTTTATTTTCCCAAAGTTAAGTGATTTTCATTTGATTTGTGCTATAATGGTGTTTATGAGAATTGTATCAGGTATCTATGGTGGAAGACCGCTCAAAACATTAGATGGGAAGGTAACACGTCCTACTTCTGATAAAGTTCGCGGTGCCATGTTTAATATGATTGGTCCATATTTTGAGGGTGGGCGAGTCTTAGATTTATACGCTGGTAGCGGTGGCTTGTCTATTGAAGCGATATCAAGAGGGATGAATCAGGCAGTCTTAGTAGAACGTGACCGGAAAGCACAAGCTGTTATCAAAGAAAACATTCAGATGACTAAGGATTCAGATAAATTTCAACTCTTGCAAATGGATGCTAGGCAAGCCTTGGTGACATTGAGTGGAACTTTTGACCTTGTTTTTCTGGATCCGCCATATGCAGAGCAGGAAATTGAGGCAGTCATCTCTGAGCTTTGTCGTCGTCACTTATTGGCAGAGGAAGTGATGGTTGTCTGTGAGACGGATAAAAACATCCAGCTTCCTGAAGAGATTGCAGAGCTCGGAATTTGGAAAGAAAAAGTATATGGAATTAGTAAGGTAACTGTATATGTCAGATAGAATTGGAATGTTTACAGGGTCTTTTGACCCGATTACAAATGGACATATGGACCTCATTGAGCGAGCAAGTGGCTTGTTTGAAAAATTATATGTCGGAGTGTTTACCAATCCGAAAAAGTCTGGCTTGATGACGGGTGAGGAACGATTGGTTATTTTGGAAAGACTTTTTGCCGGCTTAGAAAACATCGAGGTCATTCTTGTTGAAAATGAATTAGTGGTCGATGTTGCCAAAAGATATGGTGTGACCCATCTGGTAAGGGGTTTGCGTAATGCAACGGACTTAGAATATGAATCTAGTTTTGATTTTTACAACCGTCAGCTAGCACCAGATTTGGAAACGATCTATTTGATTGCAAAGCCAGAGCTCAAGTTCGTATCATCCAGCCAGGTTCGAGAGTTAATCTATTTTAAACAAGATATTGGTTTATATGTACCTGCAGATGTAAATGAGGAGATAAAAAAGTATGAAGAAAAATAAGAAATGGCTATTGATTGTTTCAATTATTATGGGGACGTTATTGATATGGTTTTCCGTTTTTGTACGTCTACCATATTATATTGAGAGTCCTGGAGGGGCTTCGGATATTCGGGAAGTATTGACAGTCAACAATGAAGAAGATAAGGAGCCAGGTTCTTATAATTTTACCTATGTATCGGTCTTGCAGGCAACAGCCTTACAGTTGCTGATTGCTCAGTTTAACCCCTACGCAGATATTGTTTCTGCAGAAGAAATGACGGGTGGTGCAGACAGTGAAGAATACTATCGGATAGCTCAATTTTATATGGAAACCTCTCAAAACATGGCTAAATATCAAGGACTGACCTTGGCTGGCAAGGATGTGGAGATGGATTTCTTTGGGGTATATGTGTTGGATTTGGCAGAAGACTCTACGTTTAAAAATGTATTGAATATCGGTGATACGGTTGTTAGTATAAATGGTCAAACGTTTGAATCTTCTCAGGAACTAATTAAATATGTTTCAGGCTTAGAACTTGATAGTGATGTAACAGTTGGCTATGTTAGTGATGGAGAAGAAAAGACTGCCCACGGAAAAATTATCAAATTATCAAATGGTAAAAACGGAATTGGTATCACGCTAGTAGACCATACTGAGGTAAAAAGTTCTGTCCCGATTGATTTCCAAACAGGAGGAATTGGTGGTCCAAGTGCTGGTCTGATGTTTACATTAGCTATTTATACACAGCTGGCTGAGCCAGACTTGCGTGATGGTCGTGTTATTGCAGGAACAGGAACGATTGAACAAGATGGTTCCGTTGGAGACATCGGAGGAGCAGATAAAAAAGTATTATCTGCGATTAATGCTGGTGCAAGTGTTTTCTTTGTTCCAAATAATCCAGTGGACCCAGAAATTTTGAAGAAGAATCCAACAGCTAAGACAAACTATGAAGAGGCAAAAGAAGCAGCAGAAAAGGCCAATGCTGATATTGAAATCGTACCAGTGACGACTGTTCAAGAAGCCATTGATTATTTGAAGAGTACTAAGAGCGAGTAAGTCGCTCTTTTTTGCATCAGTCATTTGAATTAGCTTTGATACATCGTCCTTTCGGCTTGCCGTACTCTACTAAAGTGACTTGCACTGCATGTCATATTTCCACCCTAGAACATACTAGAGGCTGTTCTGGCTAACGGCACCCAGGAAAGCAAATTCATTCAACCATACTAAAATTAAAATCGTCTGAAATTTCTCTGAAATGGTTGAAGAGTGCTATTTCAGCTGGTTTCATGTTATAATAATAAGGTTAGATATACGAATATTTCATTAGATAGGAGGAACAATGAAGAAAGAGATTTCACCTGAAATGTATAATTACAATAAATTTCCAGGTCCGAGTTTTGCACGTATTGGGAATAAGGTTGTTTCAGAGAATATTGAACTCAATGTTGTTGATGATTTCAAAGATGCTTTTGATCAAACGGCTTTTGGGCAACGCTTTTCGCCCATCATGTTGAAATTTGATTATATTATTGGAGATTGGGGAAATGAACAACTTCGGTTAAAAGGGTTTTATCGTGACGAGAAACCAGTCAAGTCTGATTTAAAAATTGGGCGGTTAGATGATTATTTAACAGAATATTGTAATTTTGGATGTGCCTACTTTGTTCTTGAAAATCCAAATCCACAAGAGTTAGAAGAAGAACCTGAAGAAAAAACAAGTCGCAAACGTCACCGTAGTCGAAATCGAAACCGACAAAAACAACGTACAGAAGAATTGGTATCGAAGGACAAGAAAGTCATCCGTAATGAACCAAAACGATCTAAGTCAACTTCAGATACTTCAAAAGAACAGGGCCGTCATTTTACCGTAAATAACAATAAACAGTCCACAGGCAAGCAACAGAAACAAGAGCGAGCGCAAAAACACGATAAGAAACAGCACCATCGTGAAATGAATGAAGCCAAACGTGGATTTGTCATCCGCCAAAAATTGGGAGAAACATGAAACCATCAATTTATGCCTTTACACAAGCCAATCTAGTTGATTGGATTATTGAAAATGGAGAAAAGAAATTCAGGGCCACTCAAATTTGGGAATGGCTCTACCGGTCCCGTGTCCAATCGTTCGCAGAAATGACCAACTTACCAAAATCTTTAATCGAAAAGCTTGAAGAAGAATTTGTCGTCAATCCACTCAAACAACGAATTGTACAAGAGTCCAAAGATGGTACTATCAAATACTTATTTGAATTACCTGATGGAATGCTGATTGAGACGGTGTTGATGAATCAACATTATGGACTTTCAGTCTGTGTAACGACTCAAGTTGGTTGTAATATCGGCTGTACCTTCTGCGCATCTGGATTGATTCCTAAGCAAAGAGATTTGACGAGTGGTGAGATTGTAGCACAGATTATGTTGGTACAAAAATACTTAGATGAGCGCAATCAAAATGAACGTGTTAGCCATATTGTCGTGATGGGGATTGGTGAGCCACTTGACAACTACGATAATGTTATGACCTTCTTACGTGTTGTGAATGATGACAAGGGCTTGGCAATTGGTGCCCGTCACATTACGGTATCTACTTCTGGCTTAGCACCAAAAATTCGTGATTTCGCACGTGAGGGAGTTCAAGTGAACTTGGCAGTATCTCTACATGCACCAAATAATGACCTTCGTTCGAGCATTATGCGGATTAACCGTAAATTCCCCATTGAGGTATTGTTTGAGGCAATTGAAGATTATATTCAGACAACCAATCGTCGTGTTACATTTGAATATATAATGCTGAACGAGGTCAATGATGGTGTGGAACAAGCTCAAGAATTGGCTGATTTGACCAAGAATATTCGTAAATTGTCTTATATCAACTTGATTCCGTATAACCCTGTTAGTGAGCATGACCAATATAGTCGTTCAACCAAGGAACGGACCTTGGCATTCTTTGATGTTTTGAAGAAAAATGGGGTCAACTGTGTCGTTCGTCAGGAACATGGTACAGATATTGATGCAGCCTGTGGTCAGTTGCGTTCCAATACGCTCAAAAAAGACCGTGAAAAAGCGCGTGCTCGTATTGCAGCCGCAAAAGCTAAGGCAGGTATTCGTGCATGAGAAAATTATTCCAAGCAGACGGCAACTTGACCAAGCTTGGAAGACGGACTTGTACAACTTTAGCTTGGGTTTACGCTCTGGCTATTGTTTTACTCTGTTTTCTGCCCCAGACTTGGTATCCACAGTATAAGGATTTCTCGACCCCAGGAATTATTCAAATTGGCCGACTGTATCTTTTGCCAACTCCGTTTAATAGTATTGTCAATGGAGACAAGGTAGATAGTCTAGGAGACTTTGGTTGGATTATCCTACAAAATGTGACCAATATTTTTCTTCTCTTTCCTCTCGTTTTTCTGCTTCTTTTTCTTCGGGAGGAATGGCGGAGCCTTAAAGCAGTTCTTTCTTATACATTCTGTTTCAGTCTGTTTATTGAATGTACACAGTTGTTACTTGACTTGCTGATTGATGCTCAACGTGTTTTTGAAGTGGATGATCTCTGGACCAATACCTTAGGAGGAGTATTAGCCTATGGGCTTTATCGTCTGATTGTTAAAGGCTGGAAATTATAGTCGAATGTATTAGCTTTGATACATCATCACTTTCGGCTTTCCTTACTCTACGAAAGTGACTTGTTTCGTGAGTCTTATTTCCAACCTAGAACAGCTTTTAGGCTGTTCTAGCAACCTGCACCTCAGTTTCTTGTCTGGAAGCTAATTCATTCGACTATATTTTAAATAGCTCGGTTAAAGCAGTACGATTCTAGCAGTTGGTGGAAATTGCAAGAAGACTTTACTATTAATACTCAATGATAATCACAATCAGACTAGGCGACGCAGATGTAGATAGAACTCTGTTCCTTTTATATTTCAAGGGAACAGGCTGAAAACCTCTACATGAGCTTTTCTGTCATCAAATCAAGTTAACAGCGTCGTAAGCGCCCAATAACAAGGTATATTGAAAAAGGCTCCAAAGTCCTGTCGACTCTGGATCCTTTTTCTATTTACA